>PWVT01000072.1 GCA_003562195.1 Phycisphaeraceae bacterium
CCGGCAAACGCAAGAAGGTCGCATTAGTCGCTTGCATGCGCAAACTGCTCACCATGCTCAACGCCATGGTGCGCGAAAACCAGCACTGGAAAATGAATGCCAAAACTGCTTGACAAACCACGCAGTCGCTCTCCCCAGCCCCCGGGGGTGGGCAGGGAGAGGGGGAACTGTGAACCGTCAACCGCGTTCAGGCGGGGTGTTCCACAGGGTGGGGCAAGAAATCTGTGTGCGGCACTTGAAGTGTTGCGATTTCGTGGCATACTGAGAGAGCACATGCCGAACAAATTTAGATCATTGTGGGTATTGGGTGTGATGCAATTAGATGGGGTTCGCGACTGGAATTGGGTGGGCTGTTTGTAGAAATACTGCCCATTTGCGTGAGGTACACGGTGTTGTTGGCGTCTTTTCCCCAACCCGCATTTTTTTATCGGAGAAACGGCATTCAGGTGGGCTGGCTTGACTCGGGAGGCAATCTATGATTAACTACCCGGCTCGATTTCTCCCGGTCTCAGGAAGGATTAGTACATGGCTCGATACCTTGGTCCCAAGGTGAAGTTGTCCCGTCGTGTTGGCGTCCCGATCGCTGACATTCCCAAGCACACCGCCAAGCGGCAGCTCACGCCGCCGGGCGTGCATGGCTATCGCGGCAAGCGGTTGAAGGACTACGGCGTTCGCAAGGACGAAAAGCAGAAGCTGCGTTACCACTATTCGGTGATGGAAAAGCAGTTCCGCCGCTACGTCGTCGAGGCGACGCGTCGGAAGGGCAATACCGGCGAGGTGTTGTTGCAGCTTCTCGAGCAGCGTCTGGACAATGTCGTGCGTCGCGCGGGCTTAACCCGCACGATCTGGGCATCGCGTCAGATGGTGGTGCATGGGCATGTGCTGGTCAACGGCAAGAAGGTCGATCGGCCGAGCTACGCCCTGAACCCCGGTGATGTGGTCACGCTTCGAGAACGGATTCACAAGACTGCCCGTGAGAACATGGAGTCCATGGCTGGTCATATGGTGCCGAGCTGGATGGAAATGAATCCGGCCGAGTTGACCGCAAAGGTGCTCGCGTTGCCGACACCGGATCAGATCCCGTTCGATGTGAACACCAACCTGATCGTCGAATTTTATCGATAATACAGCACTCGGTTTTCGGCGATGCACGGATGCTGAACGTGATGGTGCTGTGCCACACAGAGGTGCGTGTAAGCCGATCACCGATTAGCCGACAGCCGACAGCTCATGTTCAAATTCCTTCGCAAGTACAACAAGTGGATCCTCGCGGTCGGCGGCACGCTGCTAATGATCGTGTTCCTCATTCCCCAGGCGATCGAGGGCTTGGCGCACAGCGCGGGGACGGCCCGCGCCACTCGGGCGATGGTTGTCGGCGCAGATGGGAGTGAGCAGCGGATTACTGCTGGGCAGTGGGCGGATGTCACATCTGAATTTGATTTGATCAATCGCGGTGGCCAGCGCGGATCGATGATTCCTGCCATCGGTCGACTCGATGGCGCACCGCACTGGTTCCTGCTGACGCACGAAGCAGAGATGGCAGGCCTCGTCGGGCCGCCCGGCTCGGTGCAGATTACGCAGGAGATGGTTAATCAACTCGGAGTGCGTGTTGATGTGGCTCGTCGGGCGATGGCGAAG
Source organism: Phycisphaeraceae bacterium (assembly GCA_003562195.1). GTDB lineage: Bacteria > Planctomycetota > Phycisphaerae > Phycisphaerales > SM1A02 > PWVT01. The sequence continues at coordinate 1,639 of PWVT01000072.1, forward strand.
CTTGACGGCGTGTATCGCCTGCTCTCGTTGTACCAGACCGCTGGCGAGGTTTCGGACCATCGCTTGAAGGAATATGCCCGCCGCATCCTGCACCAAGCGGAGATTGAATACTTTGTCGTCCCTGCGTCGGCTGATGCGTCGGAGTATCAACCGTCCAATGAAGAGCTTGCTGCTCATTTGGAGGAATTTGGCCGAGTCGCGCCGGGCGAGGGTGAAATGGGCTTCGGCTACCGCCTGCCCGACCGTGTGAAGCTTGAGTGGTTGTCCGTGCCGGCTGAATCTGTGCGACAGGCGATTCGTGACAGCGATGAGATGGATAATGTCTCGTTGCGGGCACATTGGATGCGTCAGTTACGTGATCCGGAAACGACCTTGCCGCCGATCGGCGATGACCCGACGATTCCGCAGGCCGTGCGTGATCACATGCTCGAGCAGTTGACGAATGAGCGGCTTGACGCCATTGCTCGTTTTGCCAACGACCAGTTTCGTGCGAATCGCCGTGGCTTGTCGCAGCGTGATGGCTACTTCATTCTGCCGGAGGACTGGTCTGCGCGCAAGCTCTCGTTCGAGGCGGTGGCTGAGGAAATCCAGAGCCGGTTTGATGTTGAAGCGCCGGAATACCGGGCCACCGGCGATCGTTGGCTTGAGTTTGACGAGCTGGACGAGCTTGAAGGCATCGGTGAGGCCACGACTGATCGCTTCGGCACCACGCTTCGCGATCTGTACGATCTTGTGACTGGCGCTATGGAATTTGGTGGCTCGGCGATCGCTCAGGTGCAAAAGGGTGTCACCGGTCCTCCACTTCGAACGGCTGATGGCGGTGTGCACCTGTTTCGCATGGTTGATGTGGATGCGTCTCGCGCGCCCCATTCAGTGGATGAAGTGCGCGACCAACTTGTGCGTGATTTGCGGCGACGCGATCACTACCAGCAGCTCAAGGGACAGCTCTCCGGCATCGAGCAGACCGCTCAACACGATGGGATGCTTTCCGCTGCGATGGATTTCGACACGTATCTGCAGAATGTGAGCGTCACGCTGGCTGACTTTGCAGAGTTGAGCCGCATGATGCAGACCGGTGAGGCCATCGTGCCTGTGTCGAGGGCGATTCCCGGCATCGGTGTGAACCGTGAAGCGACTGAAGCGATTATTGAGCGTGCCATGCAGTTGCCCGCAGGTGCAGAGCTTCAGGAGCTTTCTGATGATCAGCGCATCTTCGTTCTGCCTGTGGATGATAATCTCGCCTTACTCGGCGTTCGTATCGTTCGGAATGAACCGCTGACACGAGAGCTGTATTCGGTGACGACAAACACCGTGAAGATGATGTTGCTGAACGAGGAGTTAGGCACGGAGCGGTTGCGCAAGGAGTTCAGTCTCGACAAGTTGATCGAACGCAATCAATTCCGGCTGTATACCCCTGCCGGGGAAGAGGACGTTGAATTGATCGAGTTGGACGATCTGCCGGGCCAGGTGCTGCCAGCGGAGTAAGCTCGTTCAACTGACAACTGAACCGGCCGCAAGCGGGCGCTGGGGCTGAAGGACGATCACATCGCGCTCTTCGCCATCGGTGGCCTGGCTGGCAGCGAGGATCATGCCTTCACTGATCTCACCGCGAATAGTGCGGGGTTCGAGGTTGGCGACGATAACAACCTGCTTGCCCAGCAAATCCTGCGGTTCGTAGTAGCCGCGGATCCCGGCGCACACCTGGCGGCCTTCAGTGCTCCCGTCATCAAGCCGAATCCTCAACAAGCGGTCAGCATTGGGATGATGCTCGCATTCGACAATAGTGGCAATTCGCAGGTCAAGTTTGAGAAAATCATCAAAGGCAATATGTGGTTTGAATGGCTCATGCGTGGCGGTGGTATCAGACATGCGTACATCCTAGCCGCAATCCAGGCATTCGCAGGCCGTTGAGGGGATGGCAGGATGGTGAAAAGCAGTGAATTGCATCCAAAGGCCTTGTAATCGCGTACCGGTTTAGAGACGATGGAATGACTGAATTTCGGATTGGGAGATCGAGTCAGCCGGGGCCGGGACATAGGAGAAGAAAGTGCATCAGAATTCTGCCGCTGTATCAACACACTCTCTGCCTCATCCCCTAACCGTGCATGATGTTTTGCTTCTGCTCAGTGTGTGGATGCTTGCTACGTGTATGCTCGCGTCGGCAGTAGTTGGCGTGACCTCGAGTGTCATTGATCTCGACATCTCTGGTGTTGAGCACTTCGATCAGCTCGGCCAGCCGACGAATACGGTCATTGAAGTCATTGTGCCCTCCAATGCGGTTATACAGGGCGTGGGCTGGTCCGGCACATTGACGACGATCGGCGAAAGCTGGGCGTCGGATGCAGATATTGCCATCTCCGATGGCGATCAGCAGCCCGGCGTTATTGTTACACCTGCGGAAGGTCACGATGCACCGACTCCCGGTTCGGGCACACATCTTTCCAGTGGGGGAATCATATCACTTGGCTCTATGAACATGCCGGGTGTGCCCATTACCAGTGGCGTGGTTCGTATCGAGTTTGCTGAAAGTTTCGTGGACGATCCAGGTGAAGCAGAATCGTTCTGGGGCTCATCCGCGACCTTCTCCATCATGTACGAAATCGTCGACACAGCCGACTGCCCTGCGGACTTGAACAATGACAGCGTTGTTGATGTCTCCGATCTTCTGATGTTGCTTTCCGCATGGGGTGCTTGCCCAACCGAAGGCCCGTGCAACGCTGATTTGAACGGCGATGACGTCGTGGATGTCTCGGATCTGTTGATGCTGCTGTCTGCTTGGGGGAGTTGTCCCGCTGCGACGCAAACGGGCGCGTGCTGCTTTGCGGATGGTTCCTGTTCTGATCTGACTCAAGGCGAGTGTACTTCCGCCGATGGCACATTCCAAGGCGACTTTACGAACTGTGAAACATGGGCGTGCCCGCAACCGCCCGATGGAAGCTCATGCCAGGAAGCCATGAACATCGAATTGGATACGGTCGTCGTCAATGACTCGACTGGCAACAACCCTGAGCCAGATTCTGTTCCCCAATGTGGCGAATCCGGCATCCCCAATCAAAACGGTGGCGTGCTGTGGTACCAGGTGCGGGGCAATGGAACGACGCTGACCGCGCGTACGTGCGACAGTGAACTCGAAGAAGTGTCCGTGGCGGTCTACTGCGCAGAAACGTGCGTGCCTGGCGGCATGAGTTGTGTTGATGGTTCCACATTGGGTGAATGCGACAATCCATTTCAAGCTACAGTCTCCTGGTGCTCGGCTGATGAAACCGATTACTTTGTCGCAGTCTGGGGTGCTGGAACCACACAAGGCGAGATTTCTCTGATCGTTGAATCCGGCACTGCATGCCAGACGCCTGTCGAATGCGCGCTGCTGTGTGATGAACTGTGCGGGGGCTTCAATCAGGAACATAACTGCTGGTGCGACACCAATCTGTGCCCGCTGTTCGGCGATTGCTGCCCAGGCCTGTGCCAAAGCTGTCCTGGTCAGCCGGGTTGCACCGAGTGCGCAACCGCCTCGTGCCCGCCCGGTGGTATTCAGGAGAATGAGCCGTGTGGCCAAAACCTTAACGGTGGCTGTATCACCGATTCGACCAATCCGCCGATGGATCCGATTGCCTGCGGTGACACAATTTGCGGGACAGTCTGGGCCAGCGGCGGTTTGCGTGATTCGGACTGGTTCAAGCTCGACCTCTCCGGCAATAGCCAGCCGGTTGATGTGCTGTTCAATGTTGTTGGCAACTTGGATCTGGAGTTCTTCGTCACAGAAGAAGGGTGTCCTGCGCCAGTGCTCGTTGAGCAGTCTGGCTGTGAACTGACATCCGCGATTTGTCTTCAACCGGGGGTTTACAGCGTGATTGTCCGCCCGGTTGTAATCGACGGCTTTCCCTGTTCAACCGGACCGCACCGGTATACCGTCAGCGTTGCTTGCGACAGTTCGTGCGCCCAATTGCCTGATTCATGCGAGAACCTGTGTGGCGAGCAGGCGCCGGACGGCTGCTGGTGTGATGATGAGTGCGACCTGTTTGGAGATTGCTGTGACGACATATGCGATGAGTGCCCTGATGCATTGGGCTGCTGAGTGACAGTGCCGGACGCGAAACAGTCGACGGTGTTCAACCAGTCTGGCCCATCTCGCCGATACTGCTGTCATCGATGCGCGTAACCCGACCGCTGTTTCAATTTGACCCCGGCTGGCTGTTTCTCATTGCCGGCCTCATGTTGTGCGCCAGTGGTGTGCTCTTGCCGGCGCAACACGATCTGTTTGTACTGGAGCGCCAACGGGACATTCTCGCCAATCAGGAATCACACAACAATGCTCGCTTGCGAACTCATGTCGAGTTTCTTGACGCGATGGAGCAGGGCGATCCGCGACTCACACAACGGCTCGTGGCTTCGCAGATGAATCTCGTACCAATGGGGGAGCGTCCAATGCTGTTGGCTACTGATCCGGCGGGGGCAATTGCTCAATGGCTCGACCATGCCGCACAGATCCCGCAGATCCCGCAAGCACACTGGCCCGATACCACGCTCAGCCGATTGGCGAACGGCCCGAGGCGGTTGTGGCTGCTCAGTGGTGGTGTCATGTGCGTGTTCGTAGGGCTTGTGCTCAGCACGCCGACGAGCATCCGCACCATCAAACAGAGTCAGAGTACGCAGAAGAAACTGCCCGACGTGACATTTGAGCTGCAGGGTGTGCACGATTTGTCGTTGCCGCTCGATTGAACATGCGAGGTGGCTGGCGGTGACTCTCGTTGCATGTCCTGCCAAATCTTGAGGTTGAACGGTATGCTGTAGTCGGGAGGTGCTGTTTGGCCCAAAACGCACGTGAATTGACAGATGCGCAGCTTCGGATGATTCTTGCTCCGGGAATCGGCCCGGCGACCTATCGCAAACTGATCGATGCGTTCGGTTGCCCCGATGTGGTGATGGGCGCGACGGTGAAGGATCTGGCAGCGCTGGACGGTCTTGGCTCAACGGTGGCAACTTCACTCCGCCGAGCAATGGACTCCGTTGAACCGGAGTTGGAACGTGATGCGATGGCCAAGGGTGGGGCAAGATTGATTCCGATTGACGATGATGATTATCCACCACTTCTGGCGGCCATCGATAGTGCACCACCCGCGTTATGGGTTCGTGGGGAAGTGAGCCAGCGTGACAACCTTTCCATTGCCATCGTCGGTTCGCGACGATGCACGACATACGGCCGGGAGCAGGCAGGTCGCTTCGGCGCACTTCTCGCACAGGCCGGGTTGACGGTGATTTCCGGCGGTGCAGTCGGTATTGACGGCGAGGCCCATCGCGGTGCACTGCGGGTGAAAGGACGAACTATTGCAGTCCTCGGCTGCGGGCTCTCACATTGCTACCCCGAGCAGCATGAGCAATTGTTTGAACGGATTGTCGAACACGGTGGTGCGATGGTGAGTGAGTATCCGATGCAAACCCCGCCGCGAGCGACGAACTTCCCACGGCGAAATCGGATTATCTCTGGCTTGAGTTTGGGCGTCCTTGTCATTGAAGCAGCCAGGCGCAGTGGTGCGCTGATTACTGCAAGACTTGCTGCGGCTGATCACGGCCGCGAGGTTATGGCATTGCCCGGACGTGTTGATTCACCGGCCTCTGCAGGGTGCCTCGCCGCTCTACGTGACGGATTGGCAGCTTTAGTCTGCGACCACACAGACGTCCTCAATCAGCTTGAAGCGGCCCGTCACCTTCTGCGCGGTGCAGTGGAGGCCCGTGGCGGGGATGTGCCTGCAGAAACGGGCCCTTCGTTGTTTGATAACACGCTGACCGAGCCACAGCAGGCGATTATGCGTACGCTTGCTGACAGTGGTGAACCGATGCTTGTCGATCAGATCGCAGCCAGCACGCAACTTCCAATGAGCCGCCTGATGGCGGAACTCACGCTGCTACAGATCCGTGGCTGCGTTGCTCGGGATCATCGCGGGGTTCGCTTAGGCACTTCGCACCAAAAGCAAGCGATACCGCGCGCGGAAGCGCAATGACACTTCCCTCCGGTCACGGCGCCATCACGCGCGCGGTCATCGCATTGTACTAGCGATCAATATCGCCGCATCACACCAATAATGACGCCCTGAATACGGCAATCATCGACAATGATCGGATCGAACGCATCGTTCGCCGGTTGCAGGCGGACGCGACCATCGGGTTCTTTGTAGAACGTCTTGAGCGTGGTCTCGCCGTTCGGTAGCAGTGCAACGACGCGCTCACCGTTGCGTGCGATTTCGCGTCGCTCAACAATGACGTAATCACCGTCCATGATGCCCTCATCACGCATTGAATCACCATCGACCTGCAGCGCGAACGAGCCGACTTTCTGACCGACCCGTGGGCCAAAGAAATCCTCGAGGTTGAGTTGGTCAGACTGCTCGTACTTTTCGATCGGATAGCCAGCGGCAATCTTGCCAATCAGTGGGAAACGCATGGGCTGCACTTCGTCAGGGACAATGGCATTGTCACAGATTGACAAAGAGCGTGCCTTGTTCGCCTCTCGCGTCAGTGCGCCTTTCCGGATGAGCGCTTCGACGTGCTCGAAGACGGTGACCTTGCTGATGCCGAGTGCGTCTGCGAGTTCCTGCATCGTCGGCGAGTAGCCATGCGTGACCCTTGAATCGCGGATGAGCTGAAGAATCTTGAGTTGTTTCGGTGTGAGGTTCATTTCTATTCTCCTGTGAGGCGTTGGCGGCTGCCTGAGCCGGGTCAGGTTGCTGTGCCGGAGTGTGGCACGTTGTGAGATGACAAGTGGTTCGTTGCCGCGACGATGCGGCCATTGATTTTTTGTGCAACGCATGAATAGCGCTTCGAAGCTGATCCATTGCAATCCGCTGACTGATAAGCCAGCGAGAGGCGACCTGCACAAGGGCGGGTGCTGATGCCGTATCCTGTGATGGTGGATACGTACGCAGACTTGCATCGGTTTTCACGCGAGATTCAGGGCTGAGGTCAACTCGATCAATGCCCAGCAGTCGTGCCAGCAGCGTACGCGGCGGTGAGGTCCCCCGGCCACGCTCACGGTTGCGCGGTTGCTGAGAACCAGCGTTAGTGGGGTTTTCGTCCGCGTCTGGATCAGCTTCAGCTTCTGCCGCATTGCCACAGACGGCCAGCAGTTGACGGCCGCGCGGCACGTACCGAGTCGTGTAGGTTCCGCCGGGACCGGTTTGAATCAAGGGGATTGTCATCTTCTTCTCACTTCTTGCTTCGATGTTCGGTTACTGTCAGATGCAAAAAGTTTCGACCAAAGTTCACAAATGACGTGAGAGATTTAGGAAAATTGTTTGGAATACGTTACCCAAACATGATCCGCACTGCAAATGGCCTGCAAAAGCCGGTTGTATCGGCTACCGTTTGCATATGACCAATCCGACGACATTGGGATCATATGACCCTCCAATCCCGCTGGCCGAACAAATCTCGCACGAATGGATGCTCGATCCGGCAATCACCTATATAAATCATGGCTGTTTCGGAGCGCGGCCTCGGGTGGTTTCCCAATCACAGCAGCGATGGCGGGAACGGATTGAAGCCCGCCCGATCGAGTTGATTGATCGCCGCCGGGACGATCTGCTCAGTGACGCCAAGGCCGCAGTGGCGCGGTTCGTTGGCGTGCAGCCGCAGGATTTCGGCTTCGTGACCAACGCCACCGGCGGCGTCAACGCTGTGCTGCAATCGCTCACCTTCGAGCCCGGCGATGAGTTGCTGACGGTCAATCACGTGTACAACGCGGTTCGTCAGGCCATGCGTCATGTGGCCGAACGCAGCGGCGCGAAGGTCATCGAACTGCCGATCCCGCTGCCGGTGCAATCGCCGCAGCAACTGGTAGACGCCATTGCAGCCGGCCTGACCGATCGCACAAAGCTCGTTGTTGTGGATCACATCACATCGCCGACGGCGTTGATCTTCCCCGTCAAGCAGATCATCGAACTGTGCGAACAGCGCGGCATTGATGTGCTCGTTGACGGCGCCCACGCGCCGGGCATGGTCGATCTGGATATCGCGTCGCTCGGCGGGGCGTATTACAGCGCGAACCTACACAAGTGGGCATGCGCGCCGATGGGCACCGCCATGCTCTGGGTGCGGCCGGACAAGCAGGCGCCCATTCATCCAACGACCATCAGCCATTTTTTTGGCGAGGGCCTGGCTGCGGAACTCTCCTGGCAGGGCACGCGCGATATGAGCGGCTGGTTTGCTGCGCCTGATGCCATTGCATACTTCGAACAGTACGGCTGGGACCGTGTTCGTGAACATAATCACCAGATGGCCACATGGGTGCAGCGGATGCTGTGCGAACGCTGGGCCGGAATCGGCGTGGAGCCGACGACGCCGCTGGACGGTTCAATGATCGGTTCGATGACCACGCTTCGCTTGCCGGAGCGCATGCGCGAAGTGGGCGAAACGCCGATTGAACTGCATGATCGGCTGTACGACGAGTTCGCGCTTGAAGTGCCGATCTTTGACTGGGACGATGCGTGGTGGATTCGCGCCAGTTGCCAGATCTACAACACGCCCGATGATTACGAAAAGCTCGCCGATGCCGTCCTGAAACTTCTCGCCTGAGCCGCTTGCGGCTTCGCGTGTACCCAACTTGCACCCATGACCAACACTCATACCACACAAGTCGCCACGCGCCTCGCTTCGTTCGGCTCGACGATCTTCACCGAGATCAGTCGGCTGGCAGCAAAGTACAACGCCATCAATCTCGGCCAGGGCTTTCCCAACTTTGATGGTCCAGAGTTCGTCAAACGCGCAGCCGTGGATGCCATGACGATGGGCCACAATCAGTATGCCCGCAGCTTCGGTGTGCCTGATCTGAACAAAGCCATCGCCCGGCGATTCGAGCAGGACAGCGGCCTGACGTTCGACCCGGATACGGAAATCACCGTCACCAATGGCTGCACCGAAGCGATTGCTGCGACCTTCCTCGGGCTGATCAACCCCGGTGATGAGGTGATCATGTTTGAGCCGTTTTACGACTCATACCGCGCGTGCGCTTCGATGGCCGGTGCAGAGATGAAAGTCATCACGCTCGCTGCACCGGAGTTTGCCCTGGATGAGCAAGCCCTGCGCGCAGCGTTCACGGACAAGACCAAAGCCATCTTGCTCAACACGCCACACAATCCAACGGGCAAAGTGTTCAGTCGGCAGGAACTGGATTTGATCGCCGAGCTGTGCAAGCAGCATGATGTACTGGTCATTTCCGATGAGGTGTACGAAAAGCTTGTGTTTGAGGGTGAGCATGTCCGCATTGCAACACTTGACGGCATGCGCGAGCGGACTTTGACACTTTCATCGCTGGGCAAGACGTTTTCGTTCACCGGCTGGAAGATCGGCTGGTCGATCGGCCCGCCGGAGTTGAACGCCGGTGTGCGCGCTGCCCATCAGTTTTTTACCTTCTGTTCCGCCACGCCGCTGCAGCATGCCGCCGCTGCTGCGCTCAATGCGCCGGAGTCGTACTACACGGAGTTCCATGATGCGTATCGCAAGCGTCGCGATCTGATCGTCGATGGCTTGGCGCGGATCGGCTTCAACGTGTACCCGCCCGCGGGGACATACTTCGTGCTGGCAGACCACTCGCCGTTTGGTTTCGAGGATGACATGGCGTTCTGTCGCCACCTCGTCGAACACTGCGGCGTGGCTGCGATCCCGCCGAGCTCGTTTTACCACAATCGCGAGCATGGCCGATCACTGGTGCGGTTCTCGTTCTGCAAAACCGAGGATGAACTGCGAGAAGCGATTCGCCGGATGAGTCAGTTGGCTGAGTAACGCCGACCCAGCATACATGTCGCAGTACTCAGACCGGCTGCGATCAACAGCCGCCATGCGAATGACATGTTCACCTGCAACGCCTCCGGCAGGCGCTGTTGCACGAGCGGGTCGAGCAGCAGGACAGTCACAAATCCCACGATCATTGCGGCGATGGCGCTGGTGGCGTTGCCGCGATTGGTCAGCAGCGCAGTGAAGAACACACCAAGCAGTCCGCTGTACGCGAAGGCCATGACCCCCAGTGCAAAGGCAATCAGCGTCTCGTCGCCGGCTGTCTGCCAGGCGATGCACACGCATGCAAAGCCGGCGATTGCAATCGCCCAGCCCAAGGATGCCAGCCGCGCAGCGCGACGTTCACGGACATCGCCTTCGCGATACAACCCCTCGCGATTCTTTCGCCACGGCCGGTAGAAATCCGCAATCGTCGTGGATGACATCGCGTTGAGCCCAGAGTCCATGCTGCTCATCGCGGCTGCAAAGAGTCCCGCCATCATCAGGCCGCGCACACCCGGGTGCATTTCGTGCAGAATGAAATCAATGAACACACGCTGCGATCCCTGCGCTCCGATCACCGGCGCCGCATCGCCCATGACATCCGGTCGTTCGTAATAGATGTACAGCAGCAAACCCATCGCCAGGAACATGAACACCACCGGCCAGGCGATGAGTGTGGCGCTGATGACCGACCAGCTCGCCTGGCGTGGGCTTTTACAGGTGAGCATGCGCTGGGTGAGGTCCTGATCCGTGCCGTAGGCCGCGAGATTCAACAGCATCAACCCCAACAGGGCGGTCCAGAGTGTAAACGGCTTTGTCAGATCGAAGCTCAGATCAATGATGGTGAGTTTGTCGCCTGCTGCGTCATCGCGCAACGTGGTGAACACTTCCATCGCAGTCAGCGGAATCTTCTGCCAGATCAGCACCAGCGCGATCATCAGGCAGCCCAGGTACACCACGGTCTGCATGACGTCAGTCCAGATCACCGCCCGGATGCCGCCTGCGATGGAATACAGCGCTGCGACGATGGTGATGATGAGAATTGAAACTGCAAGCTGCATCGGCTGCAAATCGCCGAAGGCCACCAGTGCGAATGGAATTGCCACGATGTACAGCCGGGCACCGCTGGCAAAAACGCGGCCGAGCATGAACATGCCGCTGGCGACGCGCTGGGAGGTGGTGCCCAGTTCATGGCCGAGCAGTTCGTAGATGCTGGTGACGTTGCGACGGTAAAACGCAGGGATGAACACAAACGCCACGATAAACGCCGCGATCAGTGGGCCGAGGTTGGCTGAAAGGTACGTCAGATCGCCTTCATAGGCCTGCTGCGGCCCGCCGACGAAGGTGGCCGCTGATTGAGCCGTCGCCAGCACCGAGATCGCCACCGCCCACATCGGCATCGCCCGCCCGCCGAGGAAATAGTCATCGCTGGCTGCCCTTTTGCGCGAAGCCAGCAGCCCGATGATGACAACCAGCGCCAGATAACCGCCGAGCACCAGCCAGTCCAGTGCTTCCAGCGGCGACTTCGGGGTCAACGAGGCGGCGAGCATGGAGGATATCATCGGTTATCGCCGGATGATGAGGTCACTTCGGGTGTTTCTGAGGGCATCCGCCTGTCGCACACGCAGGGATTGCCATCAACGGGCGGCGTGGTACAATACCCGGCTCGATTTCGATTGACTGATTCCCCAAGGAGACCGCCCGTGTACGCCATTATCGAAGACAGTGGAACGCAGATCAAAGTCGCCCCCGGCGATGTACTCGATCTTGATTTGCGCAAAGGCAGCGAGGCAGGCGAATCCATTACGTTTGACCGCGTGTTGATGATCGGCGACGAAGCATCGGACGCACCCGCGACCATCGGCACGCCGTACGTCTCCGGCGCGACCGTCACCGGCGAGGTCGTTGACCAGGTCAAGGGCGAGAAAATCGACGTGATCAAGTTCAAGCGACGCAAGGGCTATCGCGTCAAACAGGGCCACCGCCAGAAGTATCTGCGTGTGAAGATCAACGAGATCAAGTCGTAATCGCGCGACCTGATCGACCATGCTGAAAATGACAGGCGGAACGTGTGTGGCACGTTCCGCGTTTTTTTAACCGCGACCGGCTACGGACCCGGCCGGGAGAGG
>PWVT01000061.1 GCA_003562195.1 Phycisphaeraceae bacterium
CATCGGCGGCCACAATGGCGCGACCGGTGATGGCGTACTGACCATCGAGTGCGAAGATGGCCCGGCCCCGTCATGCCCGGGTGACCTGAACAACGACGGTGTCGTTGATGTTTCAGACCTTCTACAACTGCTCGGCGCGTGGGGATCCTGCCCCGGTTGCCCCGAAGATATCAACGGCGATGGCGTTGTTGATGTGTCTGACTTGCTCGAACTGCTTGGTGCATGGGGTTCGTGCCCATCCTAATCGGAAAGGCATGTTTCGTTGATGTACAGTCCACGCCCCCTCTCGAAAGAGAGGGGGTGTTTTTCGTTGGAGACGATCAGAACGTGTTGGCTCTGAGCTTCAGTGCTTGGCGATACGGCCTCACCGCAGGCAACGATGACACCAGCACCAGCACTGTTACTGATGCAACAATGCCCGCGCTTCCTGTCACAGTCAGTCCCATCATCGCAGGCACACGCAGGCCAACCAGGGCAGCGGCAGGTCCGACTGCGTAACCCACGCCAATGAGTGCTTCGTGCATGCCGCCAGCGTCGACGGCTGCTGCACCAACCGACATGGCGTAGTAGAGCGCTGCGTAGTAAATCACGCCTTGACCAATTCCGAAGGCAACCAATCCGATGACGAGCATCGACACATTCGGTGCCGCAACAATGAGTGCAAAACCACCGATCGTCACTGCGCCACCAAACAGCAGCGTACCCCATCGGCCGTGCCAGAAGTGCACTTTCCACATGATCGCCAAGGCGATCACCCGTGCGAACATCCACGTGGCGGTCATCGGGGTTTCACTGATCGCTTCGACGCCCAAGTCCTCCATGCGATACGGCATCAATGGTGATACGGCACCGATGAGCAGATAGCCCAGTGGCAGCAGCACACGGGCTGATCGCAACAGGAGCGGGTACTCCGGGGTTATCGACTCTCGCCACATCGTTTCATCGTGGTTGCCGGGCGATCTGCTCAAGCCAATGAGCGTTGGTAATGCGATGAGACTGATTGGCGCCAGTGCCACGACGGCGTATACAGCGTGTTGTTCGCTGATGAGCGGTGCCATCAGCACCAGAGCGACAGCGACTGCCAGTGTCCAGGTCACGTTCCACCAACCCATCGCTGAGCGCATCGTCTTGCCGTGTCGTCCAGCGGTGAGATAACTTTCAACGATCGGCCAGAGCGTAGCAGCGAGCACACTCGTCGCGCAGCCGACAAACCACAACACCCAGTGTGATTCCCACACCAGTGGCGTGAGTGCGACCAACGCCTGCACGATGAGTATCAACCCAAGTATTGCCCGCGGCGCAAGCCATCGAGCGAGTACACGTGTCAGTGGGCCGGCAGCAAGCGCAGCGATGATGTACGCCACCGCAGTGGTGATGTACAACAGAAAATTTGCCTCGGGCGAGTAGTCAAACTCATGCTTGGCAATGAAGCTCAAGCCGCTCCAAAGCACACCCGTTCCCAGCGAGGCCAGAAAGGTCAACGCGAGAATGGCCCCGAGAGAAGCATGTTGGTGGACACCGTGCGGCTGCGGCATGGCCCGATGGTATGCCATCACGGCAGTTCTGCCATGTGTATATCAATCTGCGGCCTGGACGTGAGTGATCTGCTCAAGCAGCCAGCGGGCGGCCTGGTCGATGGTCATGCGATCATCATCGCGATCCACCATGTGATTCGCTTGGCGCATCAGCTCTACGTCAATGGTATTGACCAGTGGTGCGAGGGCAGCGGCGACGTCGTCGCGATGTGAGACGTTCGGCCCGATCAGCAGCACTGCGTCATAGGGCGGAATAACCTGTCGCGTGTCCTCCAACGCAACAAGGTCAAAAGCGGCAATTCGTCCGTCGCTGGAGAACGCGGAGATCACATCGACCTGCCCCTGCGCCACCGCTTCATACATGATCGAGGAGTCGTAACTGATGTGATCGCGGAAGTTCAGGCCGTAGGTATCGCGGATCTGTTGCCACTCCGGTCGGCCGAAAAACTCATAGTCGCCTCCGATTCGCATCTCGGGTGTGTACTCGGCCAGGTCGTCAATGCTGTTGACCCCCAGTTCCCGCGCATGCGCGTTTCGCATGGCCATGGCATAGGCGTTCTCAAAGCCCAACGTGCCCTTGAGACGGATATTGTGAACCTGTGCCAGCCAGCCGCTCAACTCTGCAAGGACATGCCATGGTGGGGGAGCATCATCGCGACGCATGTCATTCGACCAGATCGTGCCCGAGTAATCAACGTACACATCCAGTTCGCCTGTGGCCAATGCATCGAAGATGACGATCGATCCCAGACTTTCAATGCGTCGCGTTTCAAAGCCGGCATCGGACATCACTTCGTCAATGAGTGCGGCAAGGATGTACTGCTCGGTGAATGTCTTGGCACCGATACGAATGATCGGCCGTGCTGCGTGTTGTTCATCAACCACTGCATCGGCAGCGATTCGCAGGGCGTCGGTGGATCGAGCCCATTGGACTGCTGCGGGTGAAAACAGCCCGCCAATGATCACGAGCAGCAGCACGCTTGCTGCCGTCCAGCCCAGGCGGCGGTTGCGATGTTCGACGGCTTTCTGCACACCGCCAATCAGCAAGTCAAGCGCGATTGCCAGCACCGCAGCGGAGACAACGCCGAACATGACCATCGTCCAGTTGCGAGTCTGCAATCCCGTAAAGATGAAGTTTCCCAAGGACCGTTGCCCGACAGGCGTGGCGAGCGTTGCGATGCCGACGACCCAAACCGTCGCGGTACGGATACCCGCGATGATGACAGGTGCAGCCAGAGGCAATTGCACCTTCATCAACACCTGACGTTCGGTCATGCCCACGCCGCGCGCAGCTTCAACCATTGCCGGATCGACACCGAGGATTCCCGTGACCGTGTTTCTCAGAATGGGAAACACGCTGTACAACGTCAATGCAATCACTGCGGGATAAAAGCCGAAAGGCGCCAACCCCAAGCCGAGACCGGCGGTCTTGTCCAGCACGGGAACCATCAGCGCCAAGAGGGCCAGACTGGGAATCGTCTGAATCACGCCGGCACTTGTTAGAACCGGATACTGCATCGCCTTCCGATTGACCAGCCACACCGCAAGCGGCACGCTGAGGAGAACGCCCACCGACAACGCGATGACCGTGAGCATGAGGTGATTCGCCAGATTTTCCGGCAGTTCATTGAATCGCTCAAGGACGTTTGGACTCATCAGTCTCTTTCCTCATGCGTCAGCGCTTCGAGCGCATCAGCTTGGTGACGAGGCGTGGCCATCAACTGGCGAACATACTCATCGGCCGGTTCAGCCAGCATGTCGCGAGGAGTCGCCAGTTGAAGGATCGCGCCGCGGTGCATCACTGCGATGCGGTCGGCGAGCAGTAGCGCTTCGGTCATGTCATGTGTGACCATGACGGTGGTCAGTTCCAGGTCACGATGAATCTTCAGAAACTCGCGTTGAAGTGTGTCGCGGGTCAGCGGGTCCAGCGCGCCGAACGGCTCATCCATAAGCATGATCCTTGGTTGTGCAGCCAAGGCCCTGGCCAAGCCGATCCGCTGCCGCTGTCCGCCGGAGAGTTGATCCGGAAGGCGGTCACGATGCTCTGCAGCATCCATGTTGACCAGCGTAAGCAGTTCATCAACCCGAGCACGAATCTTTTCGGAAGGCCAGTTGAGAAGGCGCGGTGCAATGGCAATGTTCTCGCCGACCGTCATGTGCGGGAACAGCCCTACGCCTTGAAAGACGTAGCCGATGGATCGGCGCAGCGCAACTGGCGAGCCGCTCATGATGTCTTTGCCGTCAACGTGGATTGAGCCGGCAGTCGGTTCGATGAGTCGATTGATCATCTTGAGTGTGGTGGTCTTGCCACACCCGGACTCGCCCAGCAGCACCAGCAACTCACCCTGCGCCACATGCAGGTTTATGGCGTTGACGGCCGGTTCGGCCGTGCCGTCGTACCGCTTCGTGATGTTCTGTAAACGAATCACGAGTGAACACACTCTAACGCAAGAAGCGGCAGACCGTGGCCTGCCGCTTCTTTGAGTTGTTTTGGCGCGCAGTAACAGGTCAGCGTAGTGTCAGCACGGCCTGGCCCTCGGGGCCGTTTTCTTCCACATCCAGCGTACGATCAGCGCATGCCTCTGCGACATTCGGTGCCAGTGCAAGCACCGTCTTATCGGCTTCGTCAATCGTAATGTCATCATCGTTGGGTACGCCAACTGCAAGAGTGAGCTGGTCCTCTTCGCCCCGCACGATGCGGAAACAAGCTTCATCCGGTGTGGGCTCCTCGATGTTGTCCAGCGCTTCGGAAAGTCTGCTTCGCGCGGCCGGTGTGACGGTAATCATGATGAGCTCCTTTTTAGCGTGTCAGTGATCAGCCCGTTCTTTTTTGATTTATCTGAGGGGCTGACCGGTTGCGATGAGTTCTCGATCTCCTCGAGAAGCGCTTCCGGAATGTCGCGCAGCTTCCGCGCGATCAGTCCGACGTAAAAGAGTTTTTCTCCTGCCAACGACACACGATGGCAGTAGCGGAATTGTGACTGCACTTCCAGAATACCATCGCTCATCATGGCACGGATTAAGCGGGAGAAGCCCGAGCCATCATCGGCGCTCAGGAAGCTGTCTTTGATGGCCATTGCGACCCATCCCGGTGATGAAATCTGATTCAGAGCCACGGCAAATGCGCGCGGTGGGATATCGCCAAACCCAAGCGCTGCAACGGTACACAGACAGTTGAGGTTGGCGTTTTGCAGGCGAGTGCGGTCAGACTCACTCATATTGCAGAGATCGGTGGCGAGGTACTGTTCGTACACATCTGGTCGATCACGCTCGGCTGCGAGAGCGGCCTCAGGAAGCAGATCAACGCCAACAATGTGCTCGACTCCCCTGTTACGAAGTTCCTCTGCGACGATCCCGTTACCGGCACCGAGGTCGAGCACACGTAAATCGCTCGGTTCATCAGGCCAGTCTTCCAACACCTGATCGAGCATGCGCGTGATTCGGGTTGGGCTGGTGCACCTGAGCGTGGTATAGACAAGATCTTCGTACAGGCCTGGAACCTTGAAGATCTCAGCGTAGTCGTGAATTTTCAAGCGTTTCCAGCTTCCGGCGTCTTCATATTCGAACCATTCTTCGTTTTGCTCGAACTGCTCCTTCGGAAATCGGATTGGGTATTGTGTCTCAATGTCTTGAGCGAGGTCTGCGTTGTCGATCGGCACGTGGGTCTCCTCTTTTTGCTTGGACGAGGTTGTGAGATGACTTACCAGCATCAAGTGGTGCGGAGTACAGGTGAATCTCGAGTGATGCTGCGTAGCCGGTTTGTATGTACAATTATGACGCATTGGTCATAAATTGTCAAACGTGCATGATTAGGGATACTAATGTCGTGAATAGCACGGATTTACTCAGCGGCAATGGGGGGGAAGCCCCGATAGAAGGGCGTCGAAGCCGAAAGGCACGCCTTACGCGGCGGGCGCTGCTTGATGCCGGCCTTGCCGCGTTTGAGCGTCAGCCGCCTGCGCTGGTGTCTGTTTTAGACATCACCGAAGCCGCCGATGTGGCCAAAGGCGTGTTCTACCTGCACTTTGCCAGTAAGGACGCGTTCCTACTCGCACTGTGGGAAGATGTGCAGCGGACATTTCTCGAACAGGTTCGCCGGCCGTTGTTGGCACTTGAGGCAGCGAGTGGTGTGCGTGATAGCGATCCGAATATCGCTCGTGTGATTACTACGGTTCACCAGTACGCGCTGTTTGCAGTTCGCTTTCCGCAACACGTGAGTTTCGCACTGCGGATGTCGTCGATGATCGGCAACGACATAGGAGCACCCGGTGAGCTGTTGCAGCGGCGAACGCGACACATTGAGGATTTGACGCATGTTTTAGCATCGTCGCAGCACCCGTCACCAAAGTGGCGATCTGTGGCTATGTTGATGGATGCCAATTGCTGGGGCGTGATTTGGCAAGCACAGAAACTGAATCAGCCCATTCCAACTGAGGAAGATCTTGTGGCCCTTGTGTTGCCCGGCATCAAACCGCTCCTGAATGGCCTACGATCTTCGTAATCTGTTCATGGCACGCCACGTGAGGCACGCTCGTGAAATCATCCGCGGACATTTTTGGCACTGACAGAGCGCTGGTAGGAATGGTGCATGTGCAAGCCCTACCCGGTACACCGAAGCATCAGCACACCATGGACGACATCGTCGCCATGGCTGTTGAGGAGGCCGTGTTGCTGGCTGAGTCGGGCTTTGATGCCATCCTGATGGAGAATATGCACGATGTGCCATACCTTCGCCGCAATATTGGGCCGGAGATTGTCTCGGCGATGACGCGTGTTTGTGTGGCAGTGCGTAAGGCGGTCGGTGTGCCGTTGGGCGTGCAACTTTTGGCCGGGGCTAACCATGCATCACTCGCAGTAGCGTCGTGCACTGGCTTGCAGTTCATACGTGCAGAGGGATTTGTTTTTGCGTCCGTGGCTGATGAAGGGCTGATTGAAGAGGCCGATGCCGGCTCACTGCTGCGCTATCGCAAGGCCATCGGTGCTGAAAACGTAGCCGTGCTGGCGGACATTCGCAAGAAGCATTCGGCTCACGCAATCACCGCTGATGTCGATGTCGGCGAGTATGCCAAGGCGGCTGATTTCTTCGGTGCCGATGGCGTCATCATCACCGGCCTGAGCACCGGACAAGCCATCCGCATCGACGATCTGGGCACGGCCCGCGTGGCGAGCAAACTGCCGCTGATTGTCGGTTCCGGCGTCACGCCGCAATGCGTTGAGCATCTCTTCGCCTATGCTGACGCGTTGATTGTCGGCTCGTGGTACAAGCACGACGGCCGGTGGTCCAATGCTCCGGATCCGCAACGCGTCAAGCAGCTTGTGGATGCCGTGCGAGCACTGCGGTAAGCGGGAGATGAGAATCAGAACTACAACGGCGTTGTTCGAGGATCGGCCGATTTGACGTTGCGCTACAATCTCAGGTTGTCTGAATCCACGAAGTCACCACGCGGATCTGGCGGAGCAGACACAGACGTATCCCGCGTAATGTCGCACCGGCGCGGATCACTTTTCAATGGCTTGTTCCCAGAAACAATGCGTGGCTTCGTGGTTTTTTATCGCGATGAGTCGTCGCCAACGCGCTGAAGTTGATCCTCGTTAAGAATCGCTCGGAGTTGTCGTTTTGCGCGCTCATTGATCTCATCGCGTTCAAAGCGAAGGCGCTCCAGGTCATTTCGCAGTTCACGCCGCTGTTGTCCCCCCGGCCGGTTTTCGCCGAAGGCAAGGTTTGCTTCATGCACTTCGAACATGCGATTGGCGACTCGTGCGTACTCGCTTCGATACTCCATCGCAAGGTCGCGAAGTTGCGAACGCTGTGTTTCGCCAAGATCAGGTAGCTCCAGTGCCACAGTGATGCGTGGCTCTGCTGCGCTGGCATCGTCATACACATTCGGGAAGGCGCGGCGACGGTATTGATATTCGAGTTGACGCGCATCGGATTCGTCAAGCAGATCGCGAAGCTCGTTGAGCGTTTCACGGTTTAACGCTGCTAACGTGCGGTTGGCCTGCTGGAGATCGCGCCCGGCTGCTCCCAGGACTCGTCGGAAATCTCGACGATCCGTACTGGCCGCCATAATCTGAAGTGCACGCTGCATCCCCATATCAGCATTGAACTTTTCGCGGACCAGACTCATCGACTGCTGCGTGTACGAGCGTAAGACTTCACGGCTTTGCGTGTTCAATGTGTCGCGCAATTGAGCATCGTCAAGGAGACGGCTGATATCAATCGCTGCTTCGGCAGCCCCTTCATTGAGAGCGGAGTTCTCGCTGAGGTTCTGCGGGGCTGCTGGACCAAGATAAGCCGTTCGTTCACGCTCCAGCCGCATCTCGCGCAACATCGATTCATGCTTCGCCTCGACCACCAGTTGCATGTCATCGAAGAAACGCTCATCGAGATCGCGTATGGCCTGAAATGCTGTTTCGTGCAAGGCAAAGATTTCGTCAATCCGATCGCGACTGAGTGTGGAGGTCGGCCGGATGTCCGCTTCAAAGGTTGCCAACTCCTGTACTGCACGACGTAACGGCGCCATGTGTAGTTCGCCAAGTTGGCGGTAGCGTTCGAGGTAGTCTTCGTGGACGGATTCCAGGACTGCCCGTTGACCTTCATCAAGCCCAAGCTGGTCAGCGTAGCGTTCGATCTCATGGTTGGAGATTCGGCGCGGCAGGCGGGCCAGAATCTGCTCGGGGCCATCACTGAATCCTCGCGACCGCGCCATGTTGATCACCATCCGGCGATGCGTTTCTTCAGGCCGCGCTTGACGAACCTTCTCCGCCAACGATTCACCAAGCAGCTCGTGTAACGATTCAAGGATGGCTTCATCAGCTTTGGTTGCGGCTGCGCGGAGGTCATCAATCTGCTGCTGACGTTCATCTTCACTGCTGCGAACCAATTCGCGAATGCTGATGTCGCGTCGGCGTGCTTCGAGCAGTTCAATGATCTGGCGTGTGATTCTGTTTTGCGATTGCCAGTGTGCGTCGGCCATGGAAGCAATAGAGGGCTTCAGATCGTCTGGCACATCTTCATGCGCCATTGCTGCATCAAATTGTCGCCGTGCAGCGCGGCCGACGATCGCTGCTTCAGGGTAAGCGCGGCGGTAATACTCTGCTTGAAGCTGACGAAGGTCCTCTGTCGGCATGACACCCGCCAATGAGCGATACGTCGTGCGGTGCAGCGCAGCAATCGTTGCAGCGTCGTCCAGCACATCCGCAGAGATGTCTGCCCAGATTTCCTGGAACGCTTCGAAAAGCCGCAACGCAATTCGCGGGTCCGATGGCGTGCCTTCGGTGAAGCCCTTCTCCTCAAGGCGCTTGAGTGTTTCGAGGATCATCGTGGTCGTTGACCCAAACAGATCGCGCGCCGCCAGAGTCAACCGTCGTTCGTACATCTCAAGCACGGGATCGACACGTTCAAGGACATTCGGCGGGAGATTCAATTCATGTACGAGTTCACTAAGATCCACGCGCACCGCCGGATTCAAAAACGCTACCCCGCGCGTCATCTCGCTCGTATATCGTGTTCGCTCACGCATCTGGCGAACGCGAGGCAACTTCGCTGCCTGCTCATCGGTGAGCACATCCAACATGCTGTCAAACAGGCGTTCATCCATCGACCGCACCTGGGCCATCAGCCGGTTGAACGTTCGTACGAGTCGTTCGACTTCACGCCGTTTGGACAGGTCGAAGTCCATCGCCAGCTCGCGGACATCGTTGAGGAACCGCTCAATGTCGCCGTCGCGAAGTTCTCGGAACTCCTCAAGATATGGTCTATGGTCTGCCGCAATGGCCACGAGCTGCTGATCGCTGAGCGAGAGATACTCGCCGTAGCGGTCAAGGTCACGGCTGGTGATCGGATCCGGCAGTGAGCCGAATGTGCCCTGAGCAAAACCCATTTCGGTCGGTGCCAATACGGCAATGATCGCAATACAGATGATCATCAATTGACGAAAAAGTTGTACCATGGCCTGCCCTTTACGATTGTTTCCAATGGACCAAAAGCGAGCGTACGGAGAGAGTCTAACAGTCATACCGCTCGCGCACTGCCGGGTTACGTTCGCTTCGCCCCAATTTTAGGATTCACCACTGACGGCTGCTTTCTCGAAGGTTCCAGCCAGATTGGCACTATATCTGAGGGTGTCAAGGACGCGGTCAAGAAATGCTGCTGCCGTGCGTTGGGTTCTCCAGGCCGGTGCTGCGTTTCGAGAACGGGCCAAGTGGTCGTCCAGGTGATCCAGAAGACGGAGCGTGGCCGTGCCGATGCTGGCACTCTCAAAGCGGTCGAAGCATTCACCCCCCAGGTTATGCGTGAGCATCTGTTCAGCCATCCAGGTGTTTGCAGGCACGACCATGGGCTTACCCAGCATGGCTGCCTCGCTGAACAATGCTGAGCCGCGGCGACGATATGCATACGGCTCGTAGGGCAGCAAGACAGCATCCAATGCGGCCAGTTGTTCTAGAAATCGCTCACGTGGCATGGAGCCGAGATGCACCTGCACACGCTGCCCAATCGCCTGCAGCGCAGCCAGTTCATCGCGAACCGTTGCGGGCAGGAACGTGTCAACCTGCACAAAAAATGACACGTCGGGTCGCTCGCCGAGTACCTGCTCAATGCAGCTCGGTAACAGTGAAATGCCACGTTCTTGCTTGGCGTATCCCAGATACCCGATACACGGTGCATCGCGATCGCATGGCCGCACCACCAGTGAGTCCAGGTGCGATTCAGCCGTTGGCCATGGCACTACATGCACCGGCCGCTCCGCAAGTGGTGTGAATTGCTCAGCGACCAGTTGCGTTTCGGCGAACAACTCGCAACGCCGATGAGTCAGGTTCGCCAGCTTTCGCAATGCATGGTGATACAGCGCCCGCGCAATGGGTTCTGGTGTCCCGAGCACTTCCCAGCCCGGTGAAAACAGCAGCATGACTGCGAACCTTGCCCGCTGCGGCGATGCCGCAGACCCTAACCACTGCGCGAAACCTAGTAACTGATTGTGCGTGATGGTCGGAACGAGAATCAGATTGTGCTCATCAGCATCCAGTTGCAGGTGGCACAACTCACGATAAAACATTTCGTTCTGTGTGATGTAGTGTTCGATGTCCGCACGCGTCGGAACGCTGCATGTGCGGTCGTACGGTGAGCATTGAAAGTGCCGCACAGGGTCGAACTCGACGCGAAGATGATCTGATATCTCCCGATTGCTGTACACCGCACACGACCAACCTCGCGCCAGGGCTTCATGTCGCAGCAAGCGTGTGAAATTGGCATGATGGCCGCGCTCAGCCCGTAGGCCTGAGTCCAACAGGATCAGACGTGAAACTGTTGAGTCACTCATCCTGTGCCAGTCGCTTCGGCGTCCTCAGCCAGCCGATTTCGAATGCGACTGGTGATGTCGCTTATCCCGCCAGCATAACTGAACTCGCGCTGCACAAAATCTCGTTGCTGCATCGCTATGGTCTTTCGTAGAGGCGCATCACTGAGATACTTCGTAATTCGCATTTGCAACTCCGATCTATCAAGAAACGCAATGTCTTCATAGCGCGGCGGTAGCGGGGCGGCGCGCATGGCCTCAAAGCGGCTGCGCTGGTTTGGTCCACGAAGCCAACTGATGATGTCCTGCACAGACCGATCCGGTCGATGCGTGTCGAGCAGCGTTTGAATGTCATCCAGCTTGGAAAGCGTCGTTTCATCCAATGCTGCCCGGGCATCCTCCATGGTTGCAATTGAAGGGTCGATTGTGTCAGCAAGCTCCAGCCACACACGAAAAGCACGGTCCTCAGGCCGACGTTTCCGCGACAGGAAGAATCCGCCTGCTGCCAAGCCGTCGAGCAATCGTTGATGATGCGTCGGGGCAAACGGCTCAAGCTGCAGATTGATCTTCGAGCGATAGGTCAGTTGCTGCAATGGTTCGCCGTAGGCAATTACGCCTCGCGCAAACCGTTTGAAACGAGGATGCCGTTCCCATCCCTTGCCGTATATCCCGAGCGATAGACCGTGCTGCTCGGCGATCTCCGCCGCCCAGCGCAACGCCTGCTGTCGATACAACAGTGTGTTCAATTCTTCAAGGTACTTCGCCAATACGTGCACTGTATCGACATCAAGCTGTGGCATGGCGCCCGTCAGCAATCGACGAACATCGCTCGATTCTCGCAAACACTTCTCGGATTCATAATGATCCACCATGTGCTGCCCCGCGGTACGCACCAGCGATGCACCATCAGGCAGATTCGGCGCGCCGCGCTGTTGCAGCATGGTCGTAAGACGCTCGGCCGGTTGATCGGAATGATTGGAGACGTACACCAGATCCTCACCCTCGCCGTCACTTGGAAGGGCGTCAAGCGGCCGGGTGAGGCGCCGCATTGTCAGACATTGATTCCGCGGATAGCCGTGGCGTTGCACATAGTTTTCAACCCACGAGCCGATGACAAACTCTCGCCGGCCGATGCGCTGTCCGGCGCGTTGAGAAGTCAGATTGGGCAGATTGTCCTGTATCCAGCAGATAAATGGCAACTGCTCGGGAAGGTCGTTCACTTCGTGGCGAAGGTGGTCAATGGTGAACAGCAGATCCGGCTTGAACGTCGCTGCAGCTCGCATCACCGCCTCCTTGCCAACCACATGATGATCCTCGCGTTCAACCAGGATGCGTGTATCCCAGCCAAGTTGCGCAAATGCATCCGCAGCATCATTGGTGGAGTATTGCAGAACGGTTGTGTGTTTCGAGGTCATCAGCAGTACGCGTGGCTGGCGTGGTGGGTCCGGGCTGAACACGCGGGTAAGTACATCGGCATTGAGTGAGAGCGCGTGTTCGCGCACAGCGGCGCAATCCGCTGAGTACGCAGCTTCACGACGAGCAGTCAATTGCTTCCAAAACGCAGTGATCGCCGGTGCATCGACGCCCTGACCGATGACGCATCCGCTGTTCGGCAGCATTGGTTCATCGAGCAGGGCCTGTGTTGCGGCTGTTTGCCAGCTTGGACCCACAAACCACTGAAAACGCCGCTGCTCAATCGGCCCGCCCGGGCCGCTCAGATTGTGCAGCATGAGACAATGAATGACCAGTTCAAGGTCTGGTTCGAGCAGATACACGGTGCCAGCACCGGTATGTGATTGCTTCGGGGCATTGCGGGCCAGCCACTGGAGGATCTGCCCATCACCCAAGCCGCACAGGGTTTTGGCGGTGGGGGCGGAGAGGGCCTGACGATACGGCGCGATGGCATCAGCGCCGCGCTGGGGCGAGAGACGTAGCGGCGACCAATGCTCACGTGTTGTGTCATCGCTGACGTTCTGCAAAATCGTCGGCACGCCGTCGAGCGGCTCAATGCGAAATCGGCCTGCGCTGTTCCATGGGAATTCGCTGATAGCTCGGAAGAGCTGTGTCCGGTGCTGCCGCAGTGCCGCGACGTTTCGCTCGAGATTTCGCTGCAACCGTGGCGCAAGCCCTGCGTGGTCGGTGCCTGTTTCCTGGTGCTGGGTGCTGGCCATGGATTCTCCCGCTTCGATTGACTTCGGCAGGGTGGGGTGTGGGACTGCAATTTCGATGTTGTGCGGGCGTCTCATGGGCCGTGGCCAGCTATGCCGATACATTTTTTTATGAATCCCTCGCTGAAGATGGTGTCGTTGCCTGCCGCCGCCGAGGCAGTACATGCTGCCCAACAGGCCGGAGAGGTCGTGGTGTTGTGCCACGGCTGTTTCGATATTGTTCACCCCGGCCATGTTCGTCATCTTCAGCATGCGGCCAAGCAGGGTGATCGGCTGATCGTCAGCATCACCGGTGATTCCGTGCTGGACAAGGGCACTGGTCGGCCGCTCATTCCCCAGGAGCTTCGCGCTGAGAACCTCGCGGCGCTCGATTGTGTGGATTGGGTGACGATCAACAGCGAACCAACTGCGGCCGGACTGTTGGAACAGATTCGGCCGAATGTGTATGTCAAAGGTCGCGAGTACGAGCACAATCACGATCCGCGATTTCTCGATGAACGTTCAGTCGTCGAACGCAACGGCGGG
>PWVT01000213.1 GCA_003562195.1 Phycisphaeraceae bacterium
CACGGCTGGGAAGATGTCGGCGATGCGCATCTTTTCGTCGGCCTGTCGCGCGAGAAGGCCCGCGAGAAAGTCGTCCGCGAGTTTGAAGCCCGTGGCCTTCTTGAAGCGGCCAAGCCGTACACGCACAGCGTTGGCCACAGCTATCGCAGCCACGTGCCGATCGAGCCGTACCTCAGCGACCAGTGGTACGTGCGCGTCACGGACGACCGCATGAAAGGCGCCGCCCTCCGCGCCATGGCCCCCGACCAAATAGCCCCCGGCTCGCCGGGGACGGATGACCCGGCCAAGGCCGGGGCTAAGTGCGGCGATGGCGAACTGCGATTCTTCCCCGAGCGCTACGCCAAGACGTTCCAGCAATGGCACGAAAACCTGCGCGACTGGTGCATCAGCAGACAACTGTGGTGGGGACACCGGATACCGGTGTGGCGGTTCACACTTTTCATTGGTTCGACAGACCCAACTGAAGCCTTGCATAAACATGTTCGCGATTCGGCTGTCGAATCACATGACCCAAGCAATCCGGAGGATTGGCCTATCAGCGAATGTGCTAGTCAATCCTTCTTCAATCCGATCGACGGATCCGTCACGTGGTTCCTTTGTCCCCCGGCAGGACGGGACGACATCGAGCGTGCGCTTGAATCACGCGGCTTCACTCAAGACCCCGACGTCCTCGACACGTGGTTCTCCTCCGGCCTGTGGCCGCTGTCCACCATGGGGTGGCCCGATCCCGATTCGTTCCCGGAAACCGAGGGCCTGCTCGACACGTTCAACCCCACCTCCGTGCTCTGCACCGCGCGGGAAATCATCACCTTGTGGGTCAGCCGCATGGTGATGTTCAATCGTTACTTCAACGATGGCAAGGTGCCGTTTAATCACGTGTACATCCATGCGATGATCCAGGACGGCCACGGCCAGAAGATGTCCAAATCACTCGGCAACGGCGTCGATCCTCGCGACATCATCTCTACGCACGGCACTGACGCCCTGCGCTTCACGCTCACGCAGATCGCTACCGCCACGCAGGATGTGCGCCTGCCGGTCGATCTCGTGTGCCCGCATACCGGCGAGACTTTCACACCCAAGACCATCACTACCCCCGGCGGGCATGTCGTCCCCGCACCGGTCCAGACATGCCCGAGCGATCCGAACAAGAAAATGGTCACGGCCTATGGCGTTGCATCCGGGCAAGCCGAGCCGACCGATGACATGCCGCTGGCGATCAACGCGTCAGCGAAGTTTGATCTGGGTCGCAACTTTGCGAACAAGCTGTGGAACGCGGTGCGCTTTGCGCTGGGGCATCTGGAGGAAGTGCAGGACGCGGGCCCGCGCGAAGCTGTGAGCGGCCGGTTGGTCGACCGCTGGATGCTCGCCCGGCTGCATGACACGTTGAACAAGGTCGAAGCCGCCATCGCGAACTACCAGTTCAACGCCTATGCCGAGGCGATGTACGACTTGATCTGGCGTGAGTTTTGCGACTGGTATCTCGAAGCGATCAAGCCCACGGTCAAGGACGATGCTGCTCAGCAGCGCGTACTGGCGTCCGTGCTCAACGCGATGCTGCGGATGTTGCACCCCATCATGCCGTTCGTCACGGAGACGCTCTGGCAGCACGTCTCCGCTGCGGCAGCGGGGCGCGAGCTGGAGATCATCGAGCTGCCGCCGAGCGATCTCGCCGCCACCACTGCCTGGCCGAAAATCAGCGATGCTGCCGCGAATGCAGAGGCGGTCACGACATTCGAGCGTGTTCAGCAGTTGGTGGACGCAATTCGCACGATTCGTGGCGAGCGGAACATTCCCCGCAAGAAGAAACTGAACCTGCACGTGCCGCCGAAGGTCATGTCGCTGGTACAAGACGCCGAGGGCATCGTCGAGACGATGGCCCTGCTTGAGCAGGTGCAGGTGCTAGCAGAACGCCCAGCCGGTGCGGTCCCGATCGCGTTTGAAGGATCGGAACTGTATCTCTCGGGCCTGATGAACACGGATGATCCAGCAGCACTTGAAGCGGAGCGGTCGAGATTGACGAAGTTCATTTCGGAAAAGGAACGGGCGATTCACGGTTTTCGGCAGAAGTTGGGCAATGAGAAGTATGTCACCAAGGCCCCGCAGCATCTGGTCGAAGAAACTCGGGCGAAACTTGCGGAAGCCGAAGCAGATGTGGACGCTGCCCGCAACGCGCTAGAATCGCTCGGTGCCGCATCGCCGGGGCAGTAACCTGCGTGTGGGCGCTGGTTGCAAGAAGCACGGATAAGGAGTCATCGCCATCGCCCGTTTTCGCAGCATCTCTCACGGCTTTTTCAGTTTGGGTGCGATGGCCCTTCTTTTTGGCTGCTCATCGCGCTCGGTTCCTGATGTTTCGCATCATGGGGCATTCAGTGAGGATGGCGAGCAAACGATTACCGATCGTGTAGACGCGCCTGAGGCACCATTTGCGCCCGATGCGCCTCGGCGCGTTCCCTACACCGCTACGCCGTGGAATTTTGCGACGTATGAAGGTCAACTGATCGCTACGCCGAACTATCGCATCCATACGACGGTGCAGAAGGATGACTTCGTTGAGCAGTTGCCATTGTTTTACGAGTTGGCATTGGCGCACTACACATCGGTGCTGGGTGATTTGCCTATGCCCGACAAACGATTGGAGACGTATTTGTTTCACGATCGTCGTCAATGGCAGGCCAAGACGCGGCAACTGTTGCCGGATCAGGCGGATATTTTCAGTTCACTCGGCCGCGGTGGGTTCACGACTCGCGGCATTGCCGTGTTGTATTACATCGATCACCGCAACAGTTCCTCCAGCCGCGATACCTTCGCAATTGCCGCCCATGAAGGGTGGCACCAGTACACCCAGCAGACGTTCAATCACACACTGCCGATCTGGTTGGAAGAGGGCATCGCGACATACATGGAAAGTTTCTCGCTGGACCGCGATGACACGCCGCAGTTTCGGCCATGGACGAATCGTGAGCGACGCTACGCGCTGGTGCGAGCAGTACGACGAGGTAACTTGATACCGCTCAACGATCTGCTTCGCCGTTCCCCGCAGTCGTTCCTGGAGAACGGTAATCAGAACTTACTCGTGTACTACGCTCAGGTTTGGGCACTCACGCGGTTCATCATTGAGGGTGAGGATGGACGCTACCGCGATGGCCTGGAGGAGGCATTGCAGGATGCAGCTCATGGTCGGTTGGTGGGACGATTAATGGAATCCGAAGCCATTGGCAGTGGTCGTCGCCGCAGTGCCGCGATGGTGTCTCGCGTGGGGCCATGGATCATCCTTGAGTACCTCAATAGCGATCTCAATGAATTCGAGCAGCAGTACATGGAATTTATCGGTTCACTCACTCAGCGACGGCGATGGTAAGCATGAGGTCATGCGGATAGGATTGCTGGCAGATTCCCATGGACGTGCCGACATGACGGCGCGGGCCGTTGCCACGCTCCAACGAGCAGAGACGCAGATGTTACTGCACTTGGGTGATATCGAAACCGAGGCGGTGCTTGATGAGTTGGTCGGCCACAATGCCCATGTCGTTTTTGGCAATTGCGATTGGAATGAGCGGGATTTGGCCCGGTACGCCGAACATATGGATATTTCAGTCGATCATCCCGCAGGTCGGTTGGAGATTGGCGGCAAGGTGCTCGTTTTTACTCACGGACACCTAGTCAATTTCATGGACAAGGCCATCTCGTCAGGCGTAGATTATCTTGTGCATGGCCATACGCACACGTTACGGGATGAACGGATCGGCTCGACGCGCGTGATCAACCCGGGCGCGTTGTTTCGAGCAGCACGATATACTGTGGCAGTGCTCGATCTCGCCGAGGATACGGTGCAGTTTCTCGAGGTCCCCCGCCGCGATGGTGAGAGGGGTGATCAATGACAATGTTCCAAAGCACTCCAGAAAACTTCGAGATCGAAGACGTACAGGTCGAATTGGCCAGTGAGAAGGACTTTCCTGCCGCTCGCGAACTGTTTCAGCAGGGGCTGTTGGAGGGGCACATTCGCAACAATGACACTGGGGCGGATATCGACAACATTCACGATGCGTACTTCAATGATGATGGAGCCAGCGGCTTCTGGGTGGCCAAGCACGGTGGAACCGTGATTGGCATGATTGCTGTACAGCAGACGGCCGATGATGCCGCTGAAGTTCGTCGATTGCGCGTCCGTGATGAGTACCGCCGCAGAGGAGTTGGAACTTTGCTGATGAAGCAGGCACTGAGTTTCTGCCAGCGGCAGGGGTATCTGAAGGTGATTCTGGATGTTCGCATCGAACGTGGCCCGGCAATTGCCCTGTTCGAGAAGTTCGGTTTTCTTTTGGCCCGCACTCGTGATCTTGATGGCCGTAAGCTGTTGGAGTTTTACGTCGATCTTTATCGCGAACCCGAGGAATGAAACTTGACCGGTCATGCTTGATGGCCGAAGCTGCCTCTGTCGGTGTCAGATGGCCGGGAAACGTCCGGGAACTCCTTTTGGCGAAATGCCGCAAAGTTGGAGAAAACCCTTTGCGAACAGCGCCATTGTGGTGTATCACTAGAACACGAAGATTGTGAGGGGAAATTGCGGTTGTCTGGCATCGGCCACCCGCGCCAATCTTTGGAATGAGAAAGAAAGGAATGCCGTGAAAAGGAATTTGCTCGTTTGCAGCGTCGTTGCCGTCGCGGGTGGTGCGGTCGTTGCGCAACTGACACAGGGTGATGCGTCCGATACTCCAGTCGCAGCGGAACAACTTTATCCACAGGAGTGGCTGGACGAACTCGAAGCTATCGCCAAGCGAAATCCCGACGATATCACCAGCCGCCTCCGGCTTGGTGGCATGCTCAAGGAAATGGGGCGTGGCCGCGAAGCACAGCGATGGATTTCCGAGGCCGCGAACATCGACGCGGACGTTGTAGATGACACCCTGTTTCCACGTTATCGCGGTGAAGAGTTACCCCAGGCGATCAGTGGGACCGAATACCCCGTGGAAGGTCCCGATGTGCTCGTTGGTCGCTTGTATGACCTTCGGTACTGGGGACGCTCCAATGAAATTAGCGCATTCTCTTTCGGGACCGAATCGTGCAATGCTGGCGATACGAACCTGAACTGGATCCAGAATACCAATGAGCATCCGGTGATCGCGCAGCACATGTATCGCCTGATAGATGGTCGATTTGAAATGATTGGTCAGTCATGGTTGAAGCACGGCTTCTTTGCCCTGAGTCTCTCATTGTGCCAGGATCAGTTCGGCTACAGTTGCCAATCCAGCCCCTCGAATGTGCTTGGTGTTGGTTGCTCAGATCCATATAGCGGCGACTTGAATGGTTCTTACACATGGCTTGGTCCCAAGCACGAGGTCAACGCCTCCACCGGCTACTTCCCATACCCGTACGGCTCATATCCCAACAACGAGCCAATCGGCAAGCGGCTTCAGGTGCATGACGATTATCTCAAGCCCTCGCTCAACCAGGGCGCGCTGTACTTCATCGAAGGTCACTATATCGCTGCTGATGATGCTGCTGCTGGCAACGACCTCAATAACGCGTCATACCGTCGCGTGAATGTGACTGAGCCGCAAACCAATGTGTTCAACCTCCACTTTGTCGCCAATCACGACACCCGTCGCGAGCTGCCTGCGATCTATGCGTGGCAGGAATTTGATCCAACTGTTGAAATCAACACTGTTGACGTGATTGATGATGGACGATTCCTGCTCGGTTTCAAAGTGACCGACAACGGCGATGGCACGTGGAACTATGAATACGCACTGCACAACTTCAACAGTGACCGCAGTGCAGGAAGTTTCTCCGTCGAGGTAGCAGACAGTGTGAATGTTACCGATGTTGGGTTCCACAATGTGCAGTGGCACAGTGGAGCGCCGTATGATGAATCCGACTGGAATGTCACCCATGAGAATGGCGTGTTGACATGGTCGACTGAATCGTACGACAACAATCCGAATGCCAACGCCTTGCGTTGGGGTACGCTTTACAACTTCCGTTTCGTTGCCGATGCACCGCCATTTTTCGACGATGCGACCATTGGCTTGTTCAAGCCCGGGACCGGGCCTGATGCACCTGCAAGTGTCGCTATTGCTGGCGTCAGCCCAGAGACCCCACCTGTTGTTGGCGATCTCAATGGTGATGGTGTCGTGGATGTTTCAGACCTGCTGATCCTCCTTGCCGCTTGGGGCGAGTGTCCGGAACGTTCGTGCCCGGCCGACCTCAACGGTGATGGCTCAGTCGATGTTTCGGACCTGCTGATCCTGCTTGGTAACTGGGGCTGAATCGTCCGAGCCATCCTAAGTCGTCTTGAACCCCTAACGCCCTCGGCATTCGTGCCGGAGGCGTTTTCAATTGTGTAATGCCGTTCATTCGGCAAGCGGCGGATAGCACAGCGGGCCCCAGTCTTCATCGGCGCCGTGATCGATGATGACAAGCAAGATGGTGGGAACGAGTTGGCCCAGCATACGTGAACATCGGTCAATAGCATCTCGGTTTAGGCCGCCACCATGCGTGGATGCGCCATGGACGAGTTGACATCGCAGCAGGTAGATGCGATCGATCAATCGGTGAAGGATGCCGCCGTAGCGCTGCTCGTAGTACCACGTTCGAGCATCGAACCTGGCCTTGCGAGATTTCGCAGCACGTTCTGGGGTTGGTTCATGCCAATAGTCGCGGACCACGAATTCGTCGTCGAAGATCGCCATCACCAACTCGCGTTGCGCTTCGAGCACCTTTGGAATGTTATCGTCTACATCAAGTTCAAGCACGCGTTCAAGAAATGGCCCAAGCGTCTTGCGGTCGCCGATTGGTTCGCGGGCTTCCCCATCCCACATCCCATACAAACTATTCAATGCGATCCAACGAAAGATCAGGTGTGAATCAAGCGGGCCGTCCCCAGCCATGTCCTCGACACTTGCAAGCCAACTGCAGCAACGATGGACGCGAATCAATGTCGGTTCGTGTTGGTCACTGTTGGCAAGGTGCTCCTTCTTCGGCTTCCACCGTCGGCGAAGCGATCGCACGCTCAGTTGAGATTGCTCCATGATCACCACCTCCAAAAAGAAAAGCCGCGACAAACGTCGCGGCATTGAAAAGCGGACAGGGCGGGATTCGAACCCGCGGTAGCCCTAGAGGACTACGCCGGTTTAGCAAACCGGTGCCTTCAGCCGCTCGGCCACCTGTCCAATGATCGAATCCCAGTATATCGCGCAACCGACCTTTCGGATAGTGCCGCAAGGTTGACGGTAGTGGGTCAGTTTGAGTAGAGGTGGCACAGGCGTCCCGCCTGTACATGGTCTGAACAGGCCAGAGGCCTGTTCCACTTTCAAACTGATCCACTACGAGGTTGACCTCAGGCGTCGCAACGCCCCGAGCAGGATTCGAACCTGCGACCTGCGGTTTAGAAGACCGCTGCTCTATCCAACTGAGCTATCGGGGCTGACGAGCATCATTCTAATCGCCCGAGTGCTCATCGGACTGTTTTGATAAATCTGCTTGCCAGTAGGGTTGATCACCTGATCCTGACTTTGGCCAACGCCCACCTGTGTTGTTGCGAAGTTCTGCTCGCAAATGTAATCGCATTGACTCGATCGTGCGTCGCAGACGCTCCAGTGCTTTGTCAGGTCCATCTGCTAAGAGGTCCTCAGCATCAATCGGTTGGCCTGCAACCACACCGACCCGGCCGTGAAGGCGTGGCAAGGCCCTGTGTATTGGCCAAACGTCATATGCACCATCCAGCGCAACTGGGATTACCGGAACCTTGGCCCTCTTGATCAGCAGAATGACGCCGCGCTTGAATGGTTGCAACTTCCCATCGTGTGTCCGGCTGCCTTCAGGAAAAATGAGGATTCGGCGACCGGCTTCCAACTCTGCCAACGCAGTCTTGATTGCTGCGGTATCTCCTTTGCCTTGCTGCAGTGGTACCGCCCCCAACCAACGAATCAGCGCTGCAAAGAACGGATTCCTGAAGAGAGATGCGCGAGCCAGAGATGAAAACGGCCGATCAGCAATGAGCACGCCGACGATTGGCGGATCCAGGTGAGACTGATGATTGGCCACGTAAATTGCTGGCCCGTTGGGTGTGACTTGTTCTTTGCCATAGCGTCGAATGCCGTAGAAGGCAATCAGCAAAACGTGAACCAATGTAGAAACCACCGTCCATGCGAGAAACGCATTGAAAAACGCAGGCCTGCCTGGGAGACGACGACTGAATTGAAACTTTTTCAGGATGTTCACGATGTGAACTCGTCACCACCGAAGCGTTCGCGGACGATCGCTTCCATCACATCGACAACTTCATTGATGGTTCGATGGCTGGTGTCAATATCGATTGCCCCTTCCGGTCGAATCAGCGGCCCGTCAGTTCGGGTGGAATCCAAGAGGTCACGGCGCTCGATATCATCAATGATCCGCTGTTGATCGACAGTCTTGCCCGCTTTGGCCATCTGAGCCAGTCGACGATCGGCACGAACCATGACATCGGCGTGAAGGAAAAAACGCACGCATGCTTCTGGGAATACGATCGATCCCTGATCGCGGCCCTCGCTGACCAGCCGCGGGTGCTTCTGAGCGATGATACGTTGCTGCTTGACCATGACATCACGAACCTGACGTTGTGCGGCCACGATCGAAACAATGGAACTGACATCAAGGTCGCGAATGCGTTCTGTAACATCGCGGGCATCAAGCATCACGCGCGGTGGGTCGGCAGCCCAGTCAAAGTGAAGGCGTGATTCATCAATCGCAATTGCCAGAAATGAACCATTCGCCGGATCGATGGATTGCTCGATGGCAATCAGTGCAGCGGCACGATACATCGCCCCGGTGTCGAGAAACTCCAGCCCGAGACGCTTGGCGAGCAGATGCGCGACCGTAGATTTGCCTGTCCCGGCCGGTCCGTCGATGGTGATGATCAACTCACTCGTCATCAAAGGCATGGTAGGAGAATCCTCCATTGTGCGGTGTGGATATGGTAACGAAAAATGTGGCGTGTGAGCGTCTTCACAATGGACCCAAGTGTCGAGCCGCCCGAATCGCTCGACATCTGCAATAATGCCGTTCTATGTCGAACACGAAGCCCAAGACAGCCATTACCCCGACGCGCGATGAGAACTACCCGGAGTGGTACCAGCAGGTGATCCGCGCTGCGGACCTCGCCGAACCCTCGCCCGTTCGAGGATGCATGGTCATCAAGCCATGGGGCTATGCCCTGTGGGAGAATATTCAGCGCAATCTTGATGAGCGCTTCAAAGCCACTGGCCACAAGAACGCATATTTTCCGTTGTTCATACCGCTCTCTTTCCTTGAGAAAGAGGCCGAGCACGTTGAGGGATTTGCCAAGGAGTGTGCGGTCGTCACTCATCATCGGTTGATCGAAGGCCCGGATGGCGGGCTGATTCCCGACCCTGATGCGAAGCTCGAAGAACCACTTGTAGTGCGGCCGACCTCCGAGACGATCATCGGCGCCATGTTCGCCAAGTGGGTTCAATCGCATCGTGATTTGCCATTGCTGATTAACCAGTGGGCGAATGTTGTTCGTTGGGAAATGCGCACTCGCATGTTCCTTCGTACGGCTGAGTTCCTCTGGCAGGAGGGGCACACGGCCCATGCAACCAGGGAAGAAGCGGTTGCCGAAACACTGTTGATGCATGATGTGTATGCCCAATTTGCTCGGGAAGAGATGGCCATGCCTGTCATCAAGGGTGAGAAGACCGAAGCGGAACGCTTCCCTGGAGCGGTGAATACGTACTCCATTGAGGCCATGATGCAGGATCGCAAAGCGCTGCAGGCAGGCACTTCGCACTTTCTCGGCCAGAACTTTTCGAAGGCAGCGGATATCTCCTTCTCTGATGAGGATGGCGGGGTACAGCATGCGTGGACGACCTCATGGGGTGTATCGACCCGGCTTGTGGGCGGCCTGATCATGACCCACAGTGACGATGACGGACTGATTCTTCCGCCCCGCCTTGCGCCAGCACATGTCGTCATCATCCCTGTTACTCACAAGGCGGAGAATCCTGAGTCAGTAATGAACTATTGCCGCAAACTTGCTGACGATTTATGCGTGCGGCCGTTTCACGGACGATCGGTTGAAGTCGAGATCGACGATCGTGACATTCGTGGTGGTGATAAGATCTGGCAATGGATCAAGCGCGGCATCCCCATTCGGCTTGAAATCGGGCCTCGCGACATGGCGGAGGACTCCGTCTTTCTCGGTCGCCGTGACAAGGGCCATAAGGAGAAGCAGTCCATGAAGCGGCAGGCCTTTGTGGATGGTGTGGTCGACATGCTTGATGAGATGCAGCAAACTCTGCTCGACCGTGCTGAGAACATGCTCAAAGCGAATACCAGGGTGATTGACAACAAGGAAGACTTCTACACCTACTTCACGCCCGAGAACAAGCAACAGCCGGAGATTCACGGCGGATTTGTCTGGGCGCATTACTCGGGTGAACGCGAAGTTGAAGAGCAGATCAAGAAAGAGCTCGGCGTGACCGTACGTGTGATACCGCTTGACAGTGAGGATAAGCCCGGAACATGCATCTTCACTGGCAAGCCGAGCAAACAACGTGTTGTCTGGGCGAAGGCGTACTGACTCCAAGCGACACGGCTGGAGCCGCACGTCGGCGGCTGAAGTGTTCGATTGCACTCCAAGAACTTTGTGAAGAATCCACGGCCAGACACACCGAACCGCGCACTGCTGGCACTTGTCCTGCTTGTGCCGGCCCCGAGTATTGGTGCAGCGGCTGGGATGCTGATTCCCGCAACGGCTGGAACGCCGGTGGGGCAGGCAATTTACATCGCGGGAAAGGTGTGGTTAGTTATGTTGCCTGCCGTATGGTGGCTGTGGATCGACCGAGGCAAACTCAGTTGGTCGCCGCTACGAAACGGAGGCCTAGGCGTTGGGGTCGCACTGGGCCTTCTCATTTCGGCGGCGATCTTTGCTGCATACATGCTATTTGGTCGAGACTTGATTGATTCGGATCAAGTCCGCGAAGCGGCTGAGCGGAGCGGTATTGATGTGCCATGGCGGTTTCTGGTGCTTGCGGTATACCTCTGCACGCTCAATGCCATGTTGGAGGAGTATGTCTGGCGCTGGTTCGTGTTTCGCAAATGCGAGGTGCTGGTGAAAAGTGGCTGGCTGGCGGTGTTGCTCAGTGCTGCCCTGTTTACAGGTCACCACGTGCTGGCTCTGGCAGCCCAGTTTGACTGGTTGGTGACCATTTTGGCCTCTACGGGTGTTTTCATCGGTGGGGCGGCCTGGTCGTGGTGTTATCTCCGCTACCGCTCCATCTGGCCGGGCTTTGTGAGCCACGTCATTGTGGATATCGCCATCTTCATCATCGGCTGGCAACTGATCTTTGGTTGAGCATGGCGGCACGGCCCACCTGCGAGGCGGCGCAAAATAGTTGTCTTGACAATAGTCGTTGAAACAATTATATTACAGACATGGTTGGACGGCTGCAAAAAGAGCTGGCTAAGCGCAACACATTCGAGTGCCTGGAGCAGGAGGCGCACCTTAATCTGGTGCGTACTGCAGACATGCTTCATCGAACTATTGAGGCCGCAGTGTTCGTCCCAGCAGGTCTTTCAGACGCGCAGTACAACGTGCTGCGCATCTTGCGAGGGGCAGGCGACAGTGGCCTACGATGCAGTGACATTGCTGCCAGATTGATCACAAGCGACCCCGACATCACGCGATTGCTTGACCGGTTGGTCAAACGGGGTCTTGTCACGCGCCAGCGTGATAGCGAAGATCGTCGTGTGGTCCGGGCCACAATCACGCCGAATGGGCTTGAATTGCTCACGCCGCTGGATCAGCCACTACTCGATGCTCATCGACGTTCGTTGAGCGTTCTATCACAACGTGAACTGCGTAGTCTCATCAAGATGCTTGAGCGCATTCGTGCATCGCTGGATGACGACTAAATTATCTATTCGAAAACTAAAAGGAATGAAACGATGAAGTCCAAGACGAAAGCATTGATGGCGTGCCTGTTGGCTGGTGGTTTGTCGGTCGGCCTCTGCATGGGGCTCGTCGCAAACAGTGCAGCCGAGGGGAAGATGCTCGCTCCGGCCAGCACGGAATCACATGAATATCAGCTCGATGCTGTGCACAGTTCAGTCATCTTCTCCATCCGTCACGCAGGCGTAGCAAATTTCTATGGCCGGTTCAACGAACTTGAAGCAGACATCAACTGGGATGCAGACAATCCTTCAAACACTTCCTTTGTCATTCGTATCGCCGCCGCCAGTGTTGACACCAACAACCAGCGGCGCGATGCACACTTGCGAAACCCTGACTTCTTCAACGCCCCTGAGTTTCCGCATGTGACGTTCACCAGCAATCGTGTGGAACGTGATGGCGAACACTACAAAGTGACGGGCGATCTGGAGATGATCGGCACCACGCGATCCATTACGGTTCCGTTGCGCCACACGGGGACCGGTGAGCACAGGTCGGGACGTGAATTGATTGGCTTGGAAGCTGACTTCACGATCAAGCGAAGCGAATGGAACATGAACTATGGCATCGACGCGAACGCGTTGAGCGATGAAGTGCGGCTGATCATTGCATTGGAAGCCATCGCTGCTCAATAATCGAACTTCGTGCGGCAGCGGCTGACAAGCCGCTGCTGCAATTGAGTGCAGGAGCACGATCGTTGGAAAAGCTGACACTTCTCAGTGTATTCGTCCCCGGCTTGATTGCCGCAGCAATGATTCTTGCAGGCATCGTTCTGCCACGTACGTTCAACCGCTGCGGAAAGCGCATGCGGGCCGAACAGATCGTCGTGCATTCGTTTGGAGCACTGGGAGTTGGCATAGGGTTTCTGGTGTGCTTTCAGTTGCAGGAAGGATTGCCGGACCTACCGCCTGTACAGCGATGGCATTGGCTTGCGATTATTGCCGCAGGTGCAATGGCGGTTGGCATGCTCCATGGTGTGTTGGCGGGGCATTGGGTCGGCACGGTCGGTAGCGGTGTACTGCTTGCTGCCGTTGCAGGATTTGCACTCCAACCATTGCCAGCATATGAACAGCCATGGCTTTGGAAGGGCGCACTTGCCGTGATTGTCTGCGTGCTTTGGCTGGCGATGAATCCGCTTGTGCGGCGTCGGCGCGGTCACATCGTGCCGCTTGTCATCATGCTCAGCTTCACGGCTGCATCAGTTGTACTCATTGCCGGTGTCAACAGTGCGAAATTCGGCGTGCTCGCTGGATCACTCGCGTGCATGGCTGGCGTTCTTATGGTCATCGGTCTTGTCATGCGCACGTCACCTATCAATGGCGGTGCACTGGCGGTCATGCTCGTCATGCTCCCAGCATGGATGATGACGGGGATGTTTTACGATTCCACCAGCGATGTGCCACGGACGACATTCCTTCTCATCGGCCTGTCGCCACTGGCGATGTGGTTAGGCGAGTTGCTATTGGTGGCGCGATCCGGCAGGTGGAAGGCATGGCTGG
>PWVT01000051.1 GCA_003562195.1 Phycisphaeraceae bacterium
ACCAACACAGGTCTGCTGGAAGTGCTCTTTCGGTCGGACGTGTTATTGGATTGACTCATTGAACATCGTCTCCTCGTATCTCTGGTCGTGGCCGCTAGTGCGGCCGCGGCAGGTCGGTATGGCCGACGCCACCGTGGCACTGCACGCATGAGATCGTGTCATCGCGATGGATCGGCTCGTGATGCGCAAGCATGGTGTCCACCATGTCACTATGACAGCGAATGCAGTTGTTTTGCAGAATGCGCGCGTTACGCGGTTTGATCTGGATTGGCTCATGGAATGATTGGAACGTGAAGTCCCATGAGTGATTGAAGCCGTTATCTGCTTTGGCGATGATGTCACGCGGAAAATCGTGCGGAAGATGGCAATCTACGCAGGTTGCAACATTGCTATGGCTGCTCTGGAGCCATGAATCGTAGTGTGGCTCCATCACGTGGCAGTTGATGCACGAGGTTGGATCTGTACTGAAATACGAATGGCCTTCGGCATACCGGAACGTGAACATACCTGCGCCGAATAGAATGCCCACCATTACAGCGAGGAGGAGCCCCAATCCGGTAACGATCCGCCGTTGCCTGCGATTCACGGTTGCCATTGCGGCTCCTCCACAGCGATCATCATACTACTTTTTTTGATGCGCTCAACTGATTACTGGCGTTCTCTATACGTGCACCATGTCATCGTGACCAACGCAGGAGTACACTGCCCAACATGAAACACCTTTCTGCAATTTTCATTAAGGGCCTCTTCGCCATACTTCCGCTGGCCATAACCGTGCTCCTGCTTTATTGGCTCGGAGCTGCAGCGGAAGAGATACTTGGCGGCGTGTTTCGCTGGCTGCTGCCTGAAGGATGGTACGTGCCCGGCATGGGTGTATTGGCAGGTGTTGTGATCATTTTCCTTGTAGGGCTACTCGTCGGAACATGGGGAGTTCCACAGCTAGCAAAGCTCTGCGAACAGTTGATCATTGAGCGCATCCCACTTGTCAAGACGGTTTATGGCGGTGTGCGCGATTTACTTGGATACTTCTCGCACTCGAATCAAAACATGAGCAAGGTCGGGCTGGTGCGCCTTGGCGATACCGGCATTCGCATGGTCTGCCTCATCACCCGCGAGCATTTTGAAGATCTTCCGGCAAACATGGGCGATGAAGGAAAAATTGTCGTCTACGTTCCCTATAGCTACCAGATTGGAGGCTATACATTGATCGTCCCGCGTGATTATGTTGAACTGCTGGACATGCCATTAGAGGATGCCATGCGATTCGTTGTCACGGCAGGTGTCAAGATCAAGTTGCCCTCGACTGATTTGGGATCAATGTCAAAATAACGCAACACGGGATACGAGCAGGTCCGACGATGAACGGTCAAGGTTCAACAGGAAACGTCATCGCAGCCGTGTGCAGTTTTTTCATTCCCGGATTGGGGCAGCTCGTGCAAGGCCGGCTGCTGCTTGCATTGATCATGTTTGTTCTCGCATCGGTGTTATGGATTGTCTTGCTGGGCTGGATCATCCATGTGTGGTCGATCATTGATGCGGCGCTGTTCAAGGCGAAGTGAACAGAACCCCGACAGCACAGGATAAGAAATCAAATTTTTTCTGAACAGCGAATTTTCTCGGGCGTACCCAAGACTAAGGCCTGACAAACACGTGTTTCGGTACCGATCAGTAGTCAACGACTCGTCAATCGTGAACCGCAAACGAAAGGAACCAGACATGGCCTTTATTCGCAACAACAAATCCGTGATTGCCTCGACACTCGTGGGTTCGCTCCTAACTGGTGCCGGAGCATTGGCACTGGCGCAGCAGGACGTTCCAGGTGTCATGCCTGAGGCGGAACCTGACGACCGCGCACCACATGCCTTTACTGGCAAAGTGGTGGACCTACACACCTATTTAAAGAAAACGCAGGAGGACATTCAAAGACAAATCGACAACCCCGCGCGCAGTGCAGAGGATGAGGATGTCGGCATCGACTGGTCGCGCGGTGAATACAAGGAAAACATCAAGCATGGCGTACCGATGGTGCTGATGATTGAAGAATCATCGCCGTGGGGTGAGGCAACAAAACGCCCGCATGTAGTCGCCTTTGATCCCGACGATAGCGACAGCCGTGATGCGCACAAGAAACTGAAGGATAGGGCTGGCGAGAAGGTCGAAGTGACCGGCGAAGTCCACAAGGACGGTGCTATACGCGGCCTACGCATCATTCTGGTTGATGGCTATTCCTGAGTCGCCGAACCAGTGCAGAATCTCGAAGTGGGTGCGATCTCACGCACTTGTTTCTCCACGAGCCCCATACCCGTCAGGGTGTGGGGTTTTTTCGTGAAGTTGCTTTGTCATGCTCCACAGCGTGCCGAAGCGCGTTTCTTTACTCCCAACCCACGACCTCCTTTACACTCTCGACGATCGTGTCCGGGTCGGGCAGGTAGTGTTGTTCGACCTGGAAGTAGGGAAAGTGAATGTCGTAACCGGTGATGCGCTTGACGGGGGCAGTGAGGTATTCAAAGGCATGTTCGTTAATGCGGGCGATGATCTCCGCAGCGATGCCGCAGGTGCGCGGCCCTTCGTGCACGATCACGCATCGGCCGGTCTTGGCGACGGATTCAACAATCGTCTCCGTGTCCATCGGCGAGATCGTCAGCAGGTCGATCACTTCCGCGTCGATGCTGTGCAGGTCTGCAAGGTCTTCAGCCGCTTCCATCGTCGGCCGCATCATCGCGCCATAGGCAATCATGGTGATATCACTTCCCTCGCGCACCACCTCGGCCTTGCCGATCTCCATTGACTCTGCTTCGTCCGGCACCTCTTCACGAAACGCGCGGTACACGGCTTTTGGCTCATAAAACACGACAGGGTCGGGATCATTGATTGATGCGTGCAGCAGCGCGCGGGCGTTACGCGGCCCTGAGGGAATGACCACCTTCAAGCCCGGTGTGTGGGCCCAGTACGCTTCGCGCGATTCGGAGTGATGTTCCACCGCGCGGATGCCACCTCCGTACGGCGCTCGCATGACCATGGAGATTGGATAGCGGTTGCGCGAGCGGTTTCGCAACCGGGCCATGTTCTGCTCGATCTGATCGAACGCCTGCATGGTGAAACCGGAGAACTGGATTTCCGCGACAGGTCGCATGCCGTACACTGCCATGCCGACGGCTGTCCCGACGATGCCGCACTCTGCAAGGGGCGTGTCCATGACGCGCTTCTCGCCGTACTTGTCGAGCAGGTTCTGCGTGACGCGGAACACGCCGCCGTTGACGCCGATGTCCTCGCCCATGATGCACACACGGTCATCGGCGGCCATATTCTGGTCGAGGGCAAGGTTGAGAGATTGGACCATGTTCAGTTGGGGCATGATGTTCACTTTCTCGTTCGATACTTCACCACAGAGGCACGGAGAACACAGAGACGGGTTTTAAATCGCCAAAGGCGACTCAGTTCCCCCTCCCTCAAGGGAGGGGGAACGTGCGCGGCTTCTCCGCGGGGACTACTCAACACCTTTCCGATCCAGCTTCGCAAAGTACTCGCGCTTCTGCTCTTGCAACTCCGGTGGCAACTGCTCGTACATGAAGTCGAACACCTCGCGCGGCTTGGCCTTCGCTCGCTTGCGGAACACTTCACGGGCAGTGAGTACTTCCTTCTCGCATTCATCCGCGATGCGTTCAAAGTCCGCGTCACCCAGCACACCCTTGTTCTTGAGATATTTCTCAAACCGGACGATTGGACACTTGGCTTTCCACTGCTCGACCTCATCATCCTTGCGATAGACTTTCGGATC
Organism: Phycisphaeraceae bacterium; assembly: GCA_003562195.1. GTDB lineage: Bacteria > Planctomycetota > Phycisphaerae > Phycisphaerales > SM1A02 > PWVT01. Next base: position 3,779 of record PWVT01000051.1, read on the forward strand.
GTCGGCGGTGGTGTGGACGCTCATGCGATACGTCACCGCTTCGATCAGCGTCGGTCCTTCACCACGTCGGCCGCGTTGCACGGCCTCCTGATTGGCGACGATCATGGCGAGGATGTCGTTGCCATCCACGCGGATCGACGGGATGCCGAAGCCCGTGCCCCGGCGGGCGAGTTCGCGAATGGTGCATTGTTTTTCTGTGGGGATCGAAATTGCCCAGCCGTTGTTTTCCAGCAGGAAGATCACCGGCGCGGCATAGACCGCTGCGAAGTTGAACGCTTCAGCAACTGCACCTTGCGAGAGTGCGCCATCGCCGAAGTTCGTGACGACGACTGCGTCGTCGCCGCGTGCGCGGATGCCCATGGCAATTCCGGTGGCGGGCAGCACGTGCGAGCCGATGACGATGGAAAACGGCATGTCGTTGACGCCTTCGGGCGGGCCGAAGCCCTCGAAGTATCCAGCCCAGAGCAGCAGGAGTTGTTCGATTGGCCAGCCGCGCCAGACCTGTGCGCCGAACGAGCGATACGAAGGGCTGAACCAGTCCTTCTGCTCGAGTGCATAGACCTGACCGATCTGCGTGGCTTCCTGGCCGAGGCCAGGCGCGAAGGTCCCCATTTCACCCTGGCGCTGCATGTTGAGCATGCGAATGTCGAGCTTGCGCGTTAGGACCATCGCCCGGTGGACCTTTTTAAGTTCTTCGTCGGGAAGATTCGGGTCCAGCGATCCATCCACCTCGCCATGTTCATTGAGGATGGACAGATCGTCGATTTCTCCAAGGTCGATTTTCTTTCGGCCCATAGGTCGTTGCTCAGTGTCGGAGATATCCACCTCGGCTGGTCGTCGCGGCCGGGTGGCCTTGGTGGGATTTGATGTGGACTTGGTGGGCATAGCTGTTCCTTCTGCTTCCTCAACGCTGCGGTCTTTGGCTCGGGCATCCGATTCTAGGAAATCAAGCATCGCGCTGCCAGAGGTAGCCGCACCGCGTCACATTGGGGAAGACAGGTCAAACTCCGCGCGATATCGCGGCCGGCCGTGACGCTGCAGGTCGTAGATGAACACCTGTCGCTGCGGGTCAAAGGTCATCGTCCACACATTCGTGCTTGCCTGCGGCAGCAGTTCCTTGGTTTCATCATCTGCGGGGAAGCTCTGGCTCATGCCACTGCCTTGCACCGCCCAGCCACCATAGTTCGTTACCTCGTGCGGCATGCCATCCGGGTAAAGATGTCGGTGCTTGAGCTGCAAGCCACGGCCAGTGAGGCGAAGAATCCATGTGCGGCTGTCATCATCATCCACAAGAAAACGCACATGCATCGTCCCACCATCAACTTTGGCGACGTGCATCACGAGATCGCCGTGCAGCATCGCTTCGTCGGGTTCGGACATGTACAGTGTGCGCCCGGGGAAGGACTGCCCCTTCAGCGCGGCGAGCCGATGATAGAACTGGTCCTGATCCAACTGTGTGCCTTGCATGGGTGAATAGCTTCGGCACCCGGTGAGGATGATGGCGACGAGGGTGGTGAACACGAGGGCGAAGTGACATCGCATGGTGTCTCCTTTCAAGAATGATTGGAGGGCCAGCATAACGCGCCGTTCGCTCTTGCGTGATTCAACCTGACTGCTTGTCAGAAGTTTTCCCGCGGGCCCGTTGGCTCGGTCGCAGTTTGTTGACGATTCTCGGCACCCGAAAATGCCGCAGCCATACTGCACGTGCACGAGGTAAGCGTCTCTGCATGGGTTTATGTTGCTTCCACCAGCGAATGATGAACACCAGGAGCACGACTGACATGATGCCGCCGAGCATATACAGCACCAGATCATCCAGATCCTGTGGGCCCAGGCCCCTCGCGATGAAGTAGCCAAGGCCGATTTGCAGCGGAGCTGTGATGGCAACACATGAAGCTGTGGCAAGGGCGAACTTCCAGAACGGAAGGTGCAGCAGCCCGGCAATGGTGATGGTGGGGGTGCGGCTGGCGGGAATGAAGCGGGCCATGACGATGACCCAGATGCCGCGCGTTTCCACCTGGTGTTTGGCTTCCAGCAATCGTCGCGGGTGGATCATGCGCTTGAACCACCGTTTGTGCACCAGCCACGCGCCATAACGGTGACATATCGTGAACCACAGGCAGTCTGAACACACCACGCCGAGGTATGCTGCAAGCATTGTCGGCCAGAACGGCAGCTCGCCGTTGCCAATGAGCATCCCAGCAGGAATGTTCACCAAATCCTCGCCCACAGGGATCCCGATGCCCGAGAGCATCAGCAGGAAAAACACGGCGTACGGTCCGTACACCCCAAGATTTGTCGAAATAAACTCTTCCATTTTGGAATCGTGTTCGAACGGGGATCGTGGCGGCTGTTGCCTCCCACAAAACAGACGCATCATACGCACCTGTGTCCGGAAGACGAAGCAGGACGTCCGACACGCGAAAGCATGCCTTTCGGAGGAGCCGAGAGTCAGATTTTCAGCGAACCTTTACGAACCTTCTTGACACTGGGTGGCAGCACATGGACCATATAGAGAGTTACAGTCAATCGTTGACATCTTCAAAATCGGGAGGTTCGGGCCATGACCCTCAATCAGACCTTGCTCGATTCGTATCTTGGCAAGTCAATGGCCGAGATCTGCACCAATGGGTACACCGCCAACAACATCAATCACTGTGCCCACTTCGTATCGCATGTTCTCCAGCTTGACTTCGGCATGACCTGCGACAAGCTCGTTGCTGGTGCAGGCGATTCTGGTGCCAACGTACGGGTGCAGGAAATTTTTACACACAGTAGCAACGTCAAGGAATTGACGTACTGCCCGACAGCGGCCAAGTGCCTGGTGTTCGTCAGTGAAGAAAGCAACTTTACCGGCTCGCCTGTCAGACTGCGGAACGTGCCGCGAAAACACATCGGTATCGGCTTCGGAAGCCAGGTCTGGCATTACAGCAACTCAGCCAACGAGGTGGTCAAGCAGCCGATTCATGCCTTCCTGCAACACTACCGAAACCAAACCAATGCAGTCTGGATCGGTGACATTCCTGCCGGTGCGAGACCTCGACCGCTCAAGCGAGAGGGTGCGACATCCGGCTTATAGGGACAGGACGCTGCCAGCGGCGACTGTTTCCGGTAGCTCTGCGACGGGCAAGTCTGCCTGCTCCATTGCTGTCAGCGGGCTGATCTCGATGGTGGCATCAACTTTGCCGTTGCGTGTGCGTGGAACCTTCACGCCATGGCTCTCCAACCAGCGGGCGTTGCGTTCTGATTGCACTTCGTGGGAACTGGCTGGTGAATCCACACCCGAAGCGTTCTTGATCGGGGCGAATTCGTCGCGCGTGGTTTCAAACACGATTGATTGCTGTGCCAGCGGCAGGGCATCGAAGACGAATGTTTCCAGTTTGATTGCGTTTGGATTCGCTGGATTAACGACCTCGCCGCTCGCTGTATCTACATAGGCTGCCTTCTTCTCCGCACGATGAAACGGAAGGCCAAAGTGATCAGCATCCGCAGTCAATTGCTCGACGAAGCTCACGCCAAAGAGGTGAATCGCAATCGATCCCGCGTTGAACCGTAATACGCCGGATTCATCGCGCTGTTCAGCCAGCTTCTGAGGCAAATCGCTGTATTCGACCACGGCAACTTTGCCATTGACCTTACAGAACACGCCAACCTTTTCTTCTGGATAGGCCTTGGTCACCATTTTGCTCGATACTTCGCTGGAGGTGTCGGGCGCTGCAGTATGCAGACCGAGAAAAAGCGGATCTACAACCTTTGCAAGCGGGTTATCGATCTGGAAATAGCTGATATGCTCCACGCCGCGCCCTGCCATGTCCTCAATCGCGCCGCTGGTTCGTAACGCCTTGATTGCCCCGCCGTGGCCATCAGGATGCACAGCGATCTCATGCTTGGAGGCCAACAGGAGCTTTCCATCATCGGCACTGAGCGTCGGCATTACGCCTTGCGGGAACATGAAAATGTTTTTTCGCGGTAGGCCGAAACAGTTGTTGTCAGTGATGAATCGCCGAGTATCGGCATCGTTGATCGGGCTGGTCATGATGTACCAGGGAATCGTTACGCCGTACTTGTTCTGAGCTGCCCGAATCTGCTCAGCAAAGACTTGAAACAGCGGTTTGCCGGTCACCGGTGTCGCAGGGTAAGTACCTTTCGGTCCGTTCCAACCCAGGCGTGTGCCCTGGCCGCCAGCGACAGTGAATGCTGCGACCTTCCCCTCTCCGAGGAGCTGTTCACCGATGCGCCGATACTCAGCAACGTCATACTGATTGGCGTGCTGCGGATCGTCCGGCCGGCAATAAAACGGGGCTGGTTCAAGCGAGTCGGGCAGTTCAATCGTCGGCTTGTTGAGAACGTAGGTCTCGATCAACGCTTGAAGCTCGTCGAAGTTAATCGCGTCTACCTGATCAAGCAACGCGGCTTGTCGTTTCGGGTCAAGTTCATCAAAGAACGCCAGCACATGCGATTGGCCGTGTGCTTCGAGTTCTTCCTGAATGGCGGGGAGGCGATCGTTCATGTACCGTGACATGGTAGCGTCATCGACTATCAAAGTGGCGCGTCCCGGCCGCAGGTACGACGGAGCTGAAGTTGAGTTTACATCGCATCAGGTGGTGCGGGTTTGGTCCAACCTTCGGGCAGGTGGCGGACAATGTTGCCCGTCTGTAGATAAATGATTTGTTCGCAGATATTCGTGCAGTGATCGGCTATCTGGTCCAATGCTCGTGTGACCACAAGCAATCTGAACGCAAATTCAACATCAAACTCTCCTGATGCCACTTTCTGTTGGGCATCGCGCACAATTTCTGCCTGAAACTGATTGACTGCATCATCAAAACGAAGTACCCGTTCAGCTCGTTCGATATCGGCGTTCGCTAAGGCGCGATTCGCATCCTGCAACATGCCGATCACACTATTGGCCATGACACGAAAGGTGCTTGGCACTGGCTGATCAGGCCGGCCTGGCGAACTCACGACCTCCGCAATACTCACGCCGCAGTCTGCGATGCGCTCGAGTTCGTTGTTTACCTTCACCACAGTCAGCACGGACCGAATATCGTGTTCATCGGATTCGCCCATCGCCAGCAATGGCACCGACGCACGTTCGATCTCGACATCCACGCGATCAATGACATTGTCGCCATCAATGGTCTTGGCTGCTTTTTCTTGATCGGAATCAAAAAATGACTCCACAGCGCGAAGCACGTGATCGACGACACGATCACCTTGCGTGATCAGATCATCCTTGAGTTGGGCAAATTTCTGCGAAAATGATTTCATTCGCGGGGCCTCGTTCGCTGCGACCATGCAACGCCGTTCCAGTATAGCAACCGCCCCAATCGTCGTACCATTCTTCACCACCGCGTGTGTACGTATCAATGGACAACCGTATCATGGCACGCATGATCGAACTTGGCGTCAATATCGACCATGTCGCAACTGTCCGCCAGGCACGGCGGACCTACGAGCCGGACCCCGTCTGGGCTGCCATTGAAGCACACCTTGGCGGGGCCGATGGCATTACCGTCCACCTGCGAGAAGATCGGCGGCATATTCAGGATGAAGATGTCCGGCGTCTGGCGGAGTTGGTGCATGTGAAGCTCAACCTTGAGATGGCCGCCACGGATGAAATGGTCAACATTGCCATTGATACCAAGCCGCAAATGGTCATGCTTGTCCCTGAAGGCCGGGAAGAAATCACCACCGAGGGCGGTCTGGATGTGGCAGGACAAAAGCGTCGGATCAAGGATGTGGTTGGTCGACTGAATGACGCCGGTTTGATCGTCAGTGCGTTTGTCGATCCTGAACAATTGCAGATCGAGGCCGCCGCAGCGTGCGGATTCTCAGTTTGCGAAGTTCACACCGGGCCGTACGCTCACGCCTTCTGGAACGACGGCCGCGATGCAGAAAGCCCCGCCGTGCTGGCGGAGTTGGAGAAGATTCGCACTGCCGGTGAGCTGATTGTGGAGGCGAACATGCGATTTAACGCCGGTCACGCGCTGAACTACGTGAATGTGCAGCCAGTGGCGGCGTTGCCAAGCGTGCGAGAACTGCACATCGGCCACTCCATCGTCAGTCGATCTGTCTTTGTCGGCATGCGTGAAGCAGTCGCTGAAATGAAACGACTGATGCGCGAAGCGGCGATAGGATGATCTGTCAATACTAGATTGCCGAGTGTCGAATAACCGAAAGCCATCTCTCCCATGCCTGACATCAATTCCATCTTCCGCGGCGTGTACACCGCCCTGGTGACGCCATTTGTTGAGGACGGCTCCGCCGTTGATTTTGAGCGGCTTGAAGCGAACATCCGCGACCAGGCAGAGGGGGGCGTGACCGGCGTGGTGCCGTGCGGCACGACGGGGGAATCCCCAACGCTCAGCCATGATGAACAGCGGACGGTGATCGAGAAAACCATCGAGTTCGCCAGGCCGCTGGGTTTGCGCATCATTGCAGGAGCCGGCTCGAACAACACCGCACACGCGATCAACATGCAGCGGTTCGTCAAGAACGCGGGTGCAGACGCCGCCTTGCAGGTCAACCCGTATTACAACAAGCCCTCGCAAGAGGGGCTGTACCGGCATTTCATGGCCATCGCTGACTCTTGCGACCTGCCGATCATGCTCTACAACATTCCCGGGCGCACCGGCGTGGCCTTGAGCATCGACACGATCGAACGCCTCGCCAAGCACCCAAACATCCAGTCCATTAAGGAAGCGACCGGCGGTCTGGAGACGCCTGGCGATGTGTGCGCACGCACCGACCTCGCGCTGCTCAGCGGCGATGACCCGCTGACACTGCCCATGGCATCGGTTGGCGGGCGCGGCGTGGTGTCGGTTGTATCGAACCTCGTGCCCGACCGCGTGGCGAAGCTGTGCGACGCATTCCTTTCCGGCAACTGGACTACAGCGCGACAACTGCACGAAGCGCTGCTCCCGCTGGCGAAGGGTCTGCTGTCACTGGATACGAACCCTGTGCCGCTCAAGACAGCGATGATGCAGCTCGGCCGCGACACCGGCACAATGCGTTTGCCGCTATGCCCCGCCAGTGATGCCGTGGCGAAGCGAGTTTCACAGGTGTTGCAGGAGCAGGGATTGCGGTCATTGGCTCATCAGCCGGCGGTATGATGCACGCCTATGGCACTTCCCTACAAAATCGCTGTTCTCTGTTACCTCTACGACGATGAGGATCGCCTGCTGCTGCTGCATCGGGCCAAGGCCCCGAATGCGGGCATGTACTCACCCATTGGCGGCAAGCTTGATCAGCACACCGGCGAAGGGCCGCACGGCTGTGCGCTGCGGGAGATTCACGAAGAGGCCGGCATCAAGCTCAAAGACAGCGACATTCGCATGAACGGCATCGTCTCCGAGCGGGCATACGAGGGCGAAACACACTGGCTGATTTTCCTATTCGAGGTGACCCGGCCGATCCGTCATGACGAGATCGCGAACATGAACTTCAACGAAGGGCAACTCGAGTGGGTTCAGGTGGAGGACGTTGCCGGGCTGGATATTCCTGAGACGGACCGTGAGATCATGTGGCCGCTGGTGTGCGAGCACCGTGGTGGGTTCTTCATGGTGCATATTGATTGCAGCGTGTCGCCGATTCAGTGGACGGTGCAGGAGTCGTTCAAGCCACAGCCGGTGTAGGCGATGGGCGTGCAAGCACCGCATGGCAATGCGGTGCCCAACGCCGGGATCGGCAATCGGCAATTGCTTTACGCAGGGGCGCTGAGGCCCGCGGCGTCCAGCACGGCGGCGATCAATGACTGCGCTCGTGCTTCATCAGCGGCCTCGGCGATCAACCGCAGGATCGGCTCGGTGTTGCTCGGGCGGATGTGGACCCAACCCTCCGCAAAATCGATGCGCACGCCGTCAGCATCGTTGATCCGCTCATCAGCGAACACTTGCGTGACGCGTTGCAGCGCGGGGGTCACAGCATCACGACCGCCGATGTCGGTCAGATCAAACTTGCTCTTGATCATCGCGTAGGGCGGCGTGTCTTTGACAATCTCGCTGAGCGGACGGCCTTGCTCGACGATCAAGCTCAACACCAACGCCATCGCGGAGAGACTGTCCCTCACCCAGCAGATTTCCGGCACAATCACGCCGCCGTTGCCCTCGCCGCCGATCAACGCGCTGTGCTGCTGCATCGCCGTGGCGACATTCGCTTCGCCGACAGCGGTGCGGTGGACGGTCGCGCCATGGCGAGCGGCAAGGTCGTCGATCATGCGGCTGGTGGAGAGGTTGGCCGCCAGCGGTGATGAGCCGCGGAGTTCGAGCATGCGGCGAGCGGCGAGTATCAGTGTGTATTCCTCGCCGATGTACGTGCCGTTGTCGTCAACGATGGCCAGGCGATCGGCGTCAGGATCCTGCGCGAAGCCGCAGGCGACGTTGGCGGCATCGGCGGTCTGTGTCGCGAGATCGATGAGGTTGTCTTTGGTCGGTTCCGGTGTATGCGCGAAGTGGCCGGTGGGGGCGCCGTTGAGGTGAACGACGTTGCACTGCAGTGCATCGAGCAACATGCGAGCTGATTCACAGCCGGCACCGTTGACAGAATCCAGAACGACTTTCAGTCTCGCTTCACGGATGGGTGCAGGGTCAATGAGTTTCAACACGCGCTCGACATGCTGCTGATTGGCAGAGCCGTCATCTTCCGTTGCCACAAAGTCAGCAGCCGTGTTGTAGTTGATGTCGCGATGTTTGAATCGGGTGATGACCTGCTCGATGTCCTGCTGGGGCAATGCCATACCTTGGGCGTTGAGGCACTTAATGCCGTTCCATTCAATGGGATTGTGCGATGCAGTGGCGACCATCCCCCCGTGGGCGTTGCGCGCGGTGACCATAACGCCTACGGTTGGCGTCGCGACGACGCCGAGGTGGATCACACGGCAGCCCACTGCAGCCAGGCCGGCAGCCGCAGCGGCAGCGATCATTGATCCGGACGGCCGCGAGTCACGACCGAGGCAGATGATCGGGTTGGCTTCACCGGTGGATGCATTGATGAACGACCCGAACGCAGCAGCAAAGTCCGCAGCGAGCGCGGGGGTGAGCGACTCGCCAACAATGCCGCGAGCGCCGGAAACGGAGAGCATCAACGGTGCGTCTTTCTTCATTGCAGGGAGGATAGGACAACTCTCAGCCGCCTGCTATATAGCCGATGATACAATGGGTCCATGTTTGAACTGACGGTTCAGCGAGAGTTCTGCGCTGCCCACACCATCACCATTCGAGGCGAGCGCGAGCCGGTGCACGGCCACAACTGGCGTGTGACCGTCGCTGTACTCGGTGAAAAACTCGATGAAGACGGCCTGCTGTGTGACTTTCATCTCGTCGAGCAGCACGTGGACAACATCCTCACTCCACTGACGAATATTGACCTCAACGCCACGCCGCCGTTCGATGCAATCAATCCCACGGCAGAGAACATTGCTCAACACATCGGCGATTCACTCTCGCCACACCTGCCCGATGGTGTGTCCCTGGCGTATGTGATCGTCACCGAAGCACCCGGCTGCGCGGCAAAATACATGCCCCACTGATTTACTCCACGTGACAGTCAGTTACTGTCATCGCGGTATGCCGCAGCGCGTGGCATGGCGGTGGCGACCAGTCGAATGAGATGTTCGC
>PWVT01000142.1 GCA_003562195.1 Phycisphaeraceae bacterium
CACGGCCTGCGCATCGTTCGTCATCGCCATGGCGAGCAGCCGCAGCCCTCGACCAGCCATGCGCTTGGCTTCATCAATGATGTGCTGTCGATCAAGCGGCTTTGTGCCATCACCGCTCTCCATGTCATCGCACATGTCGAGGATTCGTTCCGGTGCGCCTTTGACATACGCCGTCTGCGTCGTCGCTTTTCCCTGCGTGTGGATCGTTGCGGAGAACTGGCGTTCGGATTCAAACGGCACATCCGCCACACGCGGCCAACTGTCCAGCAGCTTTTCACGATCGAGCCCGCCCTTGATCGCAGCAACCAACAGCGCGACTTCCGTCGGGTCGCCATGGCCGACCAGTTCACGACTTTCAACCTCACCAGGATCTTCCGCGTAATGCCGCACATCCGATTCATTGGCAAGCATCCCCGCGAGCAGCGTGCTGTGCAACGGCGATCCATCCGGCGCATCAACCTTCTCGCCTTCCCGAGCGATCTCTCCGTCGATACGCAGCCCGCTGCCGCTGACGGTATACGCTTCGCCCGCTGTCCATATTTCCTGCACGGTCATGCGGTTTTCCGTGAGCGTGCCGGTCTTGTCGGACATGATGACCGTGCAGCTTCCCAGCGTTTCAACCGCTGGAAGCCGACGAATGATCGCGTTGCGCTTTGCCATCCGTCGCACACTCACCGCCAACGCAACGGTCATGACAATCGGCAACCCCTCGGGGATCGCTGCCACAGCAATTGCGACGGCGGTGAGGAACATATCCGTAGCCGGCACGCCCTGCAGGAGGCCCACCACGAACGCCACAGCCGAGACGATGACAATCACAACACTCACGATCTGCCCGAAGCGGTGCATGCGACGCTGCAACGGCGTTTGAGCACGCTCCGTCGCCCGCATCTCGCCAGCAATCATGCCAAGCTGCGTGTTCGCCCCGGTGGCGACGACCAGCGCCCGCGCGCGACCGGCCGCGATGGCTGTCCCCATAAACGCCATGTTCTTTCGGTCGCCGATCGGCAACGCCTCATCCGCATCAATCGCGCTCGCTGTTTTATCAATCACCACCGACTCACCGGTCAGCACGGAATCATCTGTCAACAGGTGCGATGCCTCCAGCACGCGCACATCAGCGGGCACACGATCGCCGGATTCCAGCAGCACCACATCGCCGGGCACGAGCTCGCTCGACACTATCTCCATCCGTTCACCATTGCGGCGAACCTTGGCCATCGGTGTGACCAACTGCATCAACGCCTGCATGGCGTGCTCAGCCCGGTATTCCTGAGTAAAGCCGATGGTCGCGTTCAGTGCGAGCACGAGCGCGATCACGATGGAGTCGGCAACATGACCGGTGACGAACGTAATCACCATCGCAACCATCAGGATGTAAATCAGCGGACTGGTGAATTGATGCAGCATAATCGCCCACGGATTGACGCCCTCACCGCTGCGAATCTCATTGCGGCCGTACTCAGTAAGTCGCGTCGCGACCTGCTGTTCACTCAACCCTCGTTCACCGGATTCCAATTCCGCAAGCACCGCATCCGGATCAAGGGCATGCCAGATCGGCGCGGTGCGGTCACCTTGCTCACGAGGAGAAGTCGTCATTGACAATGGCTTGCTCATAGACGACACCCGGCCATTCATGCCTGCGGAGTATTGCGATTGTTGATGAGCGATGCACCGAGGACGATGCCGATGGCGACAACGAAGGGGTTTGAAAAAGCGAACCACGTCGGCTGACGACCTTCCATCATCGCTTCGCTCATGGTGATGTCGTCCGGCCGCGCGGGCAATTCGGTGTCGTATGAAGCGATGGTCGGGAACGCCACAGCGATGCCGAGGATCAACACGATGGCGGCGAAGATGAGCGTCGTTGACTTCCCGCGGGCGATGAGTGCGCAGACGATGCCGCCGATGACTGCGGAGATAATGTTGACCGCGACGGCGGCGACGACCCATGTGGTGGTGAGTTCATAGACGCCCGGTTGAAAGACGCCTTCCGAGCCGAGCGCGAAGTAAGCGGAGCTTAGGCCGATGGCAACCGTCAGCGCGATCGCGACATAGCCGATAATAATGGCAAGCACATTACGAACCACTGTCATTCCCCTTGTATTGCCTGCGATATACAGGAACGCAGCTTATCATATCGATTGCGCATAGAAGCGGTTCACAGCGCTCAACCCAATTGAGGATGCTGAGATTCGTCATAAAGTCCGCATCCTCCCACATTCGTAGCGGGCGTAGACTTCACTGTCATTGGAGAGAAAGATTCGCTCTGCGCTCGATCCGCGATCTGCGTGATCGGCCCGTTGACCGCGAGGCGGCCCCTCTGATTCGCATCTTCGAAATCTCGACCGTGGTGGGGCGGCACTCAAGACAGGAGGCCGAGACATGGAGTTTGCTTTCCCGAAGAGAACTGGTCAGTCTGCCCAACGCGGCGGTTCTATCTCGTCACAACGACGGCATGCGCAAGCAGCGAGCGCAGTTGAGTTTGGTCAACTCATTGATGCCACCCACGCTGCGAAGCAGGCGATCATAACCGGATGTCGCCAACGTGATACAGCCAGTCTGCTTGTGACCTTGTCCTGGCGGCCGTTTCAGCTTCCGGAAGCATCGCCGCCTATGAAGAGCACTTTGGCTTTGATCCACAACGGTGGTGTGATCGACCGAATAACGGCGCGACCCGTGCCTATGTGGATGCGATGGTGCGGCAGTGAGCCGGCAGTGGGGCGATCGAGCACATGGCGCAACTGACGATGTACTATCCTTCCCGCGCATTGTATTGGGAACTGCTCGGCTTGCTGCCGGAGGCACAGTGGCGCACGACGCAGCGGTTGATAGGAAAGGGCGATCGACGGGGCTCGAACCCGCGACATCCTGGACCACAACCAGGTGCTCTGCCAACTGAGCTACGATCGCCATGAATTGCGGCTCAACAGTATAACACCCATAGCCATAACGGGCAGTCAATTGCTGGAGAGATGCGCGGCGAAAAAGTCGATCATCCGCTGATCGATTTCGGTGTGGGTCATGCGAAGTGTGTTGTGATCACCGTCAGGCAGGATGACTAGTTCGGCATGATCGCCCGCAACTGCCGCAAGGCGGCGGCCGTGGCTGACGGGGATGATCGTGTCCGCGTCGCCGTGGAGGATCAGCACCGGCCGATCAATCCGCTGCATGGCGTCGTCCGGCCGGGCGTGGTCACGAATCAACGCTGCAGCGAGTGCCCGCGCGATCGGCCCCGGCGGGTCACCCCCCACCGCTGCCGCTGCAATGTCACGCCAACTCGCGAACGGCGATTCAAAAACAGCAGCTTGAATCTCCGGCCGATCGGCCATGACGTTTATCCCGATCGCTGCTCCAAGTGACTGCGCGTACATGCCGATGCGTTGACTATCAATGTCGTCGCGAGCCAGCACCGCATCCAACGCTGCGTGTGTATCCGCGATCAACGGCTCGCGCCGCGTCGCCCGCCCTTCACTTTGCCCGTAACCGCGATAGTCGAAGATAAACACGTTGAACCCAGCCGGTGGCAGGTGCTCGGTGAAGAATGTGTGATGCTGCACATTGCCCGCGTTGCCGTGCACATGCA
>PWVT01000285.1 GCA_003562195.1 Phycisphaeraceae bacterium
ACGGAATGCCGCGCACACGAATGCGGTAGTCGATGATCGCCCCGGAGCGCATGGTGATTGGCTGTGGCGTCAGTATCTGAAACCCGAGTTCCTTGGGAGTAATACGAGCAAGATTCTCCGGATCTGAGAAGAACGGGAACACCTCTTCCGGCGTGCCCGGCAAGACCTGTTGCGCTTCAAGACGATAGTGATTTCCCTCTCTCGTAATCATGGCACAATCATAGCGCGATAGACTATCGGCATGAGTTTGGAGCACGCACGTCAAATGCTTGCACGGGCACAACGTCCGGTGAGCTTCTCCGGTGCAGGGCTCAGCGCGGAAAGCGGTGTGTCCACGTTTCGTGATGCACAGACCGGCATGTGGGCGAAGTATGATCCTGTCGCACTGGCCTCTCCGCAGGGGTTTGCAGCGGATCCGGCGATGGTGCTTGAGTGGTACGCGCATCGTCGTCGCGGCATCGCACAAGCCGAACCGAATGCTGGGCACAATGCACTGGCCGGGATGGACTGGACGCACATCACGCAGAACGTGGATGACCTTCTCCATCGCGCCGGAGCAAAGCGGGTGCTGCAGTTGCACGGTTCGATCAAGATTGATCGCTGTCATCACGAATGTGGATTTGAGCAGGATGTTGAATTGGCGAATCCGCCGCCAATGGGAAGCTGTCCTGCATGTTCAGCACCGCTCCGGCCGGGAGTGGTGTGGTTCGGTGAGCAACTGCCGATTGATATTTGGAGTGAAGCGGAAGCGGCATGCCGCGAATGTGATGTGCTCGTCGTCGTGGGCACCAGCGCAGTGGTGTACCCCGCTGCGGGCTTGATCACGATCGCACGAGAATCGGGTGCGAAGGTCATCATTATCAACACACAACCAAGTGACGCGAGTGCACTTGCCGACATCGAATTGTTCGGCACATCGGGTACGGTGCTGCCAAAACTGCTAGCAGCGAAGCGCAGTGATTAAGCAGTCATCGCGACCGCGGAATGGATAGTTGCACCGCACGCGGTGCTATGGCAGCAGGTGTCGTGGTTGTGTTGCCAGTGCTGGCAAAGATCGCATTCCGCTGGGTTGGGCATAGGGATTTTCTTTAATGAGTAGAGCTCATGTTGCTCGTGCTAGTCCGAAAATACGTGATACTTTTGTGCTGACCATCCAGCTTGGATGAAGGTTTTTCTCCGCAGCGATGGACTTGAAATATTCAATGAAGACAGGTCACTATCAACGACGCGAAATGGCTGCCCATCGGCAGCCATACTGTCTATTTGTGTGCTGTCAGCCGGATCGCCATGCAACAACGCGCACGGTGCCGTAACATCGGATGACGAATCAAAGAAAAGCGGCGTTTCTGGTACAGCAAACAACGATGTGCAAAACGACGCAAATCCCTGCATACAGGGGTTTGCGGCCAAGTGGGCGATACTGGACTCGAACCAGTGACCTCACGGGTGTGATCCGTGCGTTCTAGCCAACTGAACTAATCGCCCAAGTATCGACAGTATACACACAATGTTCCGATTCGGCACCTGTGAAAGAAATCAACTGGCGAAGCGGCAGGGCAATCGTGGATCATTCGCGGATATGGTTGTACACTTGGCTTGTAGTTGCTCGGGGCGACCGCCCAGACGGTCTGAGATGCACCCGTGGAACCTGATCCGGTTCGTACCGGCGTAGGAAAGCGACGCGTTGCAGTTCATGCGCCGGCGAGCCCCAACCTCATGGAGGACTCGCCTGATGATTCAGAACAATAACCACAACGGCTCATACACACTCCCGCCCGTCGGCGGCAATCCCGGTAAGACACCAGCGACCACACCCGGAAGTTTTGCCAACAAGCCGGACATCGGCGGTCCGCTTGCTTTCTCATCACCTGACACGCCGGGTATGCCCCAGCCGAGTGACAAGACCGCTTGGGATTTTGTACCAGAAGGGATTGAGGGATCAAGGGATCAAGGGATCAAGCAGGCCGATTCGATGCCTCGGCCGGTTACGCAGCTTGAGCACGCCCGGCTTGGCACAATCACGCCGCAAATGCAACGTGTCGCGGAGCGCGAAGGGCACCTTACGCCTGAGCAAGTGCGCGATGAAGTCGCGGCCGGCCGCATGGTCATCCCCGCCAACATCCACCACCTCAAGTTCAACCTCGACCCCATGTGCATCGGCCGGGCCAGCAAGACCAAGGTCAACGCCAACATGGGCGCTTCGCCCGTCAGTTCATCGACCGATGAGGAAGTGGAAAAGCTCAAGTGGGCTGAGCGCTGGGGAGCCGACACCGTGATGGACCTGTCCACCGGTGGCGATCTCGACGCCACGCGCGAGGCCATCATCCGTAACTCCACCGTGCCCATTGGCACCGTGCCGATCTACTCGATGATCATCGGCCGCAAGTTGGAAGACCTCAACGAAGACATCATTCGCGAGACGCTCATTCATCAGGCCAAGCAGGGCGTGGACTACTTCACGATCCACGCGGGCGTGCGCATGGGACATCTCAAGTACGTGAAGAACCGGCTCATCGGCATTGTCAGCCGCGGCGGCTCGCTCTTAGCGAAGTGGATGCTGGTGCACAACCGTGAAAACATCATGTACGAGATGTGGGACGAGATTTGCGACATCATGCGCGAGCACGATGTCACCTTCTCCATCGGCGACGGCCTTCGCCCCGGCGGCCTGGCTGACGCGACCGACTCAGCCCAACTGGCGGAACTGGAAACCATCGGCGAACTGACCGAACGCGCCTGGGCCCGCGGTGTGCAGGTCATGGTCGAGGGCCCTGGCCACGTGCCGTTTGACCAGATCGAGTACAACGCGAAGTTGCAGCGGCGGCTGTGCCACGGCGCGCCGTTTTACGTGCTCGGCCCGCTGGTGACGGACATCTTCCCCGGCTACGACCACATCACATCGTGCATCGGCGCAACCTCGATTGCATATCACGGCGCGAGCATGTTGTGCTACGTCACGCCAAAGGAACACCTTGGCCTGCCCAAGAAAGACGACGTGAAGCAGGGCTGCATCGCCTACAAGATCGCCGCCCACGCGGCTGACGTGGCTCTGGGCATCCCCGGCACGCGCGATCGCGATGACGAACTGACCAAGGCCCGGGCAGCGCTCAATTGGGAGAAGCACTTCGAGTTGTCATATGATCCCGACACCGCTCGCGCGTATCACGATGAAGATCTCGATGTGGACACCGACTTCTGCGCCATGTGCGGCCACGACTGGTGCTCGGTGCGCATCAGCAAAGAAATCCAGGAGTTTGCATCAGGAAAGGATGATGCGTTCGCATGGGACAAGCCCAAACGTACCGACGCTTTGACGGATGAGCAACGGGAAATCCTTGAGAAGCGCGGCGTGCTCAGTCCAGATGAGATTCACAAGCTGGCAAGCAAGACCAAGAAGGCATTGAAGGATGCGCAGCAGGATGATGGCAAACTGTCGTGCCATTCTGATTACGTCGATCCCGAGGATGCAAAGAAGATCCAGGAGCAGAAACTCGTGCAGATCGACACGCGGCCGGCACACAATATCCCGAAGACTGACTCATTGATTTAAATAAAGACAGGGCAGGGTCGCATCATGCGACCCTGCCCATTGGATTGATATTCCCGAAGTGCTTACGAGCGTTTGCCATGGCAGTGTTTGTACTTCTTCCCTGATCCGCACGGGCACGGCTCGTTGCGCCCAACGGTTGGAGCGGCTTTGACCGGCTGCGGTTTTCGTTTGGTGGCGGTGGCGCTTTGTGTGCCTGCACGCTCGGCTGCTTCAAGGTCGCTTCGCTGTTGTGCAGTTCCCGCTGAAGCCATGGCGGCTGCGGCTGCAATGGCGGATTGACCCGGCCGTGGCTGGTTTGCCTGCTGCTGTTGATTCGGTTGCTGTTGGCCCTGCTGGCGCTGCTGAGCGCCGGGCTGCGCCTGGGCGGTGAGGCGGGCTTTGAAGATGAGGTCCGTAACTTTATCCCGGATGTTCATTTCCATTTCTTCAAACAGCCGCGCACCCTCGCGCTTGAACTCAATGCGAGGATCCTTCTGGCTAAACGATCGCAGGCCGATGGATTCCTTCAATTGATCCACCGCATACAGGTGGTCCTTCCATGCCTGATCGAGAATCTGCAACAGCACCCAGCGCTCGAACTGCGTCAGTTCGGCACGCAAAATCGACGCGATCTTTTCTTCTGCGGCGATCTGCGGGTCATGCTCGGCCCGCTCACGTTCTTGCTTGGTGAGCGTGGCCCGCATATTGGATTTAAACCACTCATCAAGTTGATCGGGACTGGACCCGGCAGCGACGGCGCGTTCAGCCCGTTCAGAGATGCGCTCCTTGTCCCACTTGCGAGCTTCCTCAAGCAGGATATTGCGAAGCTCATTGGGGTTGGATGAAGGCAGGGCATTCGGCACCCAGTTCAGTTCATAGCGGTTCTTGACCCACTCGCAAAACTGTGTCAATGCCTGTTGCGGGTTCTGTTGCATGCCCGCCCCGGTCATTTCAATCACGAATTCGATCGGATAGGTTACCTCGCGCTCAGCGTAAGACTCGCGAGCTTTATTCATGATGGAATCGCAAATGGCGTCCAAATCACGATCATGATCCGGCTGGATAAAATCCTCTGCCTTGAATTCACGTGCAAATTTGTTGGTCGCCCACTTGGCGAGTTCCTTCTCACCGTAGTTGGAAACGAGATATTGATCCAGCGGTGAAAGATCCGTTTCATCAATCACCTTGGCTGCGGCCTGCTCTAATCGCGAGGCAATCGCCGAGCGGCTGGCGTCTTTCAACTCTGATACTTTCACCCCGGCCTTGAAGTTGTTGTTCGCCCAATTCGCAAGAGATTTGAGGTCCCATTCGCTTGGGTCGAGATCTTCGGGCATGTACTCGCCGATTGTTACGTGAATCATCGATGCCGCGTCTTCCTTGGCATCCACGTTGATCAGCCGATGGAGATCTTCACGGTCCTTGTTACGAATGCGATCCACGTCAATGGTCACATTCATGTTGGAGTGAATCCATTCACCGATGCAATTGGCGACATATCGCTTGTCGAGGTATCGATACACAGCATCGCGCACAGAATCTTCAATGTATTCGAAGATCAAGTCCTTGATTGCTCGGCCCTCAAGTACCTCCTGCCTTAGTCCGTAGAAGATGCCGCGCTGCACATCCATAATTTCGTCGTATTCAACGATGTATTTACGCTGTAGGAAGTTACGTTCCTCAACCTTGCGCTGTGCGCGGCTGACGGATTTGGTCAGCATGGGATGTTCAATCGCATCGCCTTCCTTCATGCCCAACTTGCTGAGTAGGCCAAGCGTATTCTTGCCAGCAAACATCTTCATCAGATCATCTTCGAGACTGAGGTAGAAACGTGATGAACCCCGGTCGCCCTGGCGGCCTGATCGGCCGCGAAGCTGGTTGTCGATCCGGCGTGATTCATGACGCTCGGTACCGATGACATGCAGGCCACCGATGTCTTCGACATTCTTGAACATGCGCAAGCGATGCAGCAGGCAGCCGCCCGAGGCATCCAGCGCAGCAACGAGTGCGTCTTCGGATAGCTTGTCGGCATCCTTCTCCGCACCCCAGCAGTACTCGACATACCACTTGCGAAACAGTGCCAGGCGAATGTCATCATCGCTCATGGCTTCCACATCGCTCTTCTTGAGGCCCAGTTCCTTGGAAGCCATATGTCGGTACACGGCTGGAACGATGTCTTCCTCGGGCATATCGGTGGTGACTTCGCGTGGGCAAATGCCGCGGCGCTTCCAGTGATCGATCAACTGCTCCGGAGTAAACTTGCCGAGCTTGATGTCAGTGCCGCGGCCAGCCATATTCGTTGCGATTGTGACCGCTCCGAGTTCACCTGCATTGGCGATGATTTCCGCTTCGCGATCATGCTGCTTTGCGTTGAGCACGTTGTGCTTGATGTTGTGTTTGCGCGTCAGCATATTGCTGAGCGTCTCAGACTTTTCAACGCTGGTGGTACCAATGAGGATCGGCCTTCCCATGTCGTGAAAGCCCTTGATCTCATCAACGATGCCATCCCATTTGTCCTTCGCTGACATGAACACAAGGTCATTGCGATCCTCGCGTCGTACAGGCACATTGGTGGGAATGGCTACTACATCGAGCTTGTAGATTTCGTAAAACTCCGTTGCTTCCGTGTCAGCCGTGCCGGTCATCCCTGCGAGACGCCCGTATTGTTTGAAGAAGTTCTGGATCGTAATCGTCGCCATCGTTTGCGTTTCCTGCTTGATGGGAACGCCTTCCTTGGCTTCGACGGCTTGATGCAGGCCATCCGACCACTGCCTGCCGACCATCTTGCGTCCAGTGTTCTGGTCCACGATGACCACGCTCATCTCTCCATCCTCACCGGGGGCAACGACGTAATCGCGGTCGCGTTGATACACCGTGTGGGCGCGAATAGCTTGTTCAAGCAAGTGGGGGATGTCAATGTTGTCACCCGCATAGAACGAACCGACGCCTGCGTGCTTCTGCGCCTCGGTGATGCCGTCATGGGTGAGGTTCGTTCGCTTCTTGTCGAGTTGCACTTCGTAGTACTGCGTATGTCGATCGCGTTCCGCTTCAAGCTGCGGAAGCTTGGCCTTGGCAGCATCAAGCTTTTCTTTCAACGCAGGGATCTTTGATTTGTCGCGTGCATTACGGATGTCACCTTCCAAGCCGGAAATCTCGACCAAACATGACTGCACCCTCTGATCGGCCTGATCCCAATCCTTCTGCTTTTCGAGAAGGTGCCGGGCAAGCTTGTCCGCCATGTCGTAGCGAGGCGTGTTCTGGTGGGCAGGGCCTGAAATAATCAGCGGTGTACGGGCTTCATCGATCAGTGTGGAGTCCACCTCGTCGACGATGGCAAAGTCGCGTTTCTTCTGCACCTGCTCGGCTGCGCTGAGTTTCATATTGTCGCGCAGATAATCGAAGCCGAACTCCGACGTTGTGCCATACACCACGTCACATGAATAGGCCACCACCTTCTCCTGCTGGCTCTGCATGTGCATGGGATGAATAGCACCAACAGCGAGGCCAAGCGCTCTGAAGAACGGGAATGTCCAGTCACGGTCGCGCTGCACGAGATAGTCGTTCACAGTCACCACGTGAATCTGCTTGCCCTGCAGGGCATTGATGTAGCACGACAGCGGTGCAACGATCGTCTTACCCTCACCGGTTTTCATTTCGGCAATAGCGCCTTCGCCCAGCACCACTGCGCCGATGATTTGAACATCGAACGGCCGCGTGCGAAATGGCGGTTTGGATTCCGGGTAGAGCTTGCGCACCGCATCGTAAATCCGATTGGGGATGTCCATGTACTGCCAGCCGGGCACCGGGCCGTTGCAGCCACGCAGGTCGTCGACCGGATCTCGATCCGGGGCTTCAGTCATCCGTTGCTTGGTTTTCTCGTACAAGTCGCGTATGTCTGATGGGAACTGTGATGGATCAAATCCGTGTTCGGGGTTGAAGATATTGCGCATACCCACCGCGCGGTCCATCGCTTCTCGAGCGACGGCGAAGATCTCCGGCATCAGCTCATTTGGCGTCTCGCCTTCGTCCAGCCGCTGACGAAACTCATCGGACTTCTCACGGATCTGCTGGTCGGTGAGAACTGTTACCTGGTCTTCAATTGCGGAGACCTGATCAACAATCTTCAGATACTTCTTGACAAGGCGGTCGTTGCGTGTGCCGAACACCTTTTTCATCATGGAACCAATAACGGGAACACCCATTGGATTACCTCTTCACTCGCTATGTCTAAGTTGAAGCAGCTGCCCACCGAACATGGCTCCGGTGGCGGCGATATCGGGCAGCGAACGCTGCCGTGCAATCAGCACGCAGGCGGTGGCAGGTCTAGCAGCGATTCACGCAACGGCTCGTTCGACACGAGACGGGATGTACTCGGAGTCATTACGCGCGGCTGCTCGGGCGTGTTGTCCATAGAGAACTCCGCCGTGTGGGATGCAGCAGTCGAGTGATCACTGCCGAGCAGATCGCGCGCTGCAGCCGCGACGGCAGCCGCCACGGATCGCACACCTGAATGTTCAACCCAAACGGCTGTGGCCTGTACTTGGGCGGCATTGGCCGTCGGTGCGGCAGCAATCGTGGCGGCAATCATGACCAATGCAGTCAGCGCACTGGCACCAACAGCAGAGGCGGATTGTCGCGTTGAAGAAGCGGTGGCGCTCATGAACTCTCCTCATAGTATCGTCAGCCGGGCATCGTGGGACAAGCCCGCACTGCGGATTTTCGACGCGAAACGCCCCTGAGGAGACCGTCCGCCCATTGTTATCTCCAAATGAACAAACTTCATGCCCTACGATAGCAACATGACGACAAGAGCACCGATCCAGTCCGGTTCTGAAATCCCGCCAGAAGTCATGCGAGGCCTGCACTTAAAGGTTAGCGGCATGGTCTGTGCCGGATGCGCCGCCGCTGTGCAGAAGGCCCTGGAAGCCCGGCCTGAAGTCAACTCCGCCAGCGTGAGTTTCACGACCGGAAGGGCTACGGTCGAGGGTGTGGGTATCGACACGGACGAGATGATTCGCGCGATTGAAGCACGCGGATTCTCGGCTCAAGCGGCTGATGATGAACTTGCGCCGTCGGAACTACTCAGTGAGATTGAACTGGCCCAGCTCAAACGCGAGCGAGAGTGGCGGTTTCGAGCGATCATCGGCCTCGGTATCTGGGTGCCATTGGAGACCCTGCATTGGGTGGGACATCACATGCACTGGCATGGGGCGTGGATGAATTGGGTCATGTTTATCGGCTCGACGATCGTGTTTGCAACTGCTGGAGCAGGGTTTTATCGCTCGGCATGGGGCGCGCTGCGCAAAGGTACGACCAACATGGACACGCTGATCTCCATCGGTGCGACTACTGCGTACCTTTTCTCGCTGGTGATTTTCGTGTCGATCTTACTCGGCCGTCCGATTGAGCAGCCGCTGTACTTTGCAGAGGCAGCCGCGCTGTTGGGCATCATCAGTCTCGGTCACTGGTTGGAAGCGAGGGCTGCATCCAGAGCCGGATCGGCCGTGCGTGAGTTGTTGCAACTCCAGCCGGATGAGGCAGAACTTGTTCAACGCGCCAGCGGGGAGAAGGTTTCTGAGACCATCGCCAGCGCGGATGTGCAACCCGGTGACTGGGTGCTACTGCGGCCTGGTGGACGCGTCGCGGTGGATGGAAATGTGGTTGAAGGTGAGTCAGAGGTCGATGAGGCGGTGGTGACGGGCGAATCACTCCCAGTCCGTAAATCGACTGGTGACTCCGTTGTGGCAGGTTCGGTCAACACAACCGGACGGCTTGTGATTGAAGCGACAGTCGATGGAAGGCACACCACAGTCTCGCGCATAGCTGAGCTGGTTCGACAGGCCCAAACGAGCAAGGCGGACATCCAGCGGCTTGCAGACCGTATCAGCGCAGTGTTTGTTCCCAGTGTGCTCACGATTGGACTGTTGACGTTTCTCGGCTGGTGGCTGCTTGCCGGTGATCCTGTGATTGGGCTGATTGCAACGGTGACCGTGCTGATCATCTCGTGCCCGTGCGCACTCGGGCTGGCCACGCCGATGGCTGTGATGGTTGGGACAGGGGCGGCGAGCATGCGGGGGATATTGATCAAATCCGCAGCCGCGTTGGAACGCGCCGGTCGCATCGGGCACGTTGTTTTTGATAAGACCGGCACGCTCACGAGAGGCGAGCCGATTGTGAGCCGCGTTCAACTGACCGATGATAGTGAATCGGAATCGCAACTGTTTCGTCTGGCCGCTGCAGTGGAGGCGCCAAGCGAGCATCCGATTGCGCGTGCGATTACGAAAGCCGCCGAGGACCGTCAACTTGACATTCCACCGGTTGAAAACTTCACAGCCATCGCCGGCCAGGGAGTGCGCGGCAATGTCGATGGTCAACAGGTTCTGGTGATGCGCGATAAGCACGCCACGTGCCGGGTCGTGGTTGATGATGTGAACATTGGCACAATTACCGTCACTGATGAGCTTCGCCCCGATGCAATTGTCGCAGTTGAACGTTTGCGCGCGATGGGGCTGGCGGTGACGTTGCTTTCTGGTGACCGCAAGGAGGTGGCTGAGGCCATAGGTCGTGAACTTGGGCTTTCATCGCAAGATGTCGTCAGCGAAGCAACGCCGGAGCAGAAGACGCGATACATCGAGCAGTTGCCCCAAGGCACTATCATGGTCGGCGATGGCATCAACGACGCTGCCGCGCTTGCAGCGGCGGATTTGGGCATCGCGATGGCATCGGGCACGAACATCGCGATCGAATCGGCTGATATCGTCATTCCGAGCGATCGTGTGATGGCGGTGGCGGAAAGCATTGACCTGTCACGCAGCACGCTCCGCACGATCAAACAGAACCTGTTTCTTGCATTCATCTACAACAGTCTGGCGATTCCCGCTGCCGTATTCTACTTGCTTGGCGAGCATGGTCCACTGATTGCAGCGGGTGCAATGGCGCTGAGCAATCTTTCCGTTGTCTGCAACGCGCTTCGGCTGAAGCGATCATTGCGGCTTCGGTACGCACGCGAAGCGCGTGGCCTACAATCCATGGATTGATTTTTGGAGATGCAATGATGGTCCGAACATACAGTATTGCCGGTGCACTCGTGATTGCGATGACGGTGGGCATGGCAGGGACGCTCAGTGGATGCGCGGAAGAAACGACTGCTGCAGTGGATGAACAGGACGTGCAGACGCTTCGCTTTTCCGTCAAGGGCATGACCTGCGAGGGATGTTCTTCATCAGTCCACAACGCCATTGCGCGACTGGATGGTGTGGTCTCGTGCGATGTGTCGCTGGCGGGTGAGACCGCAACGGTGCAGGTGAGCGATGTCGATGCTTCACAGCGAATCGTTGATGTAATTGCGGGGCTGAATTTCACCATTGAACCGGTGCCTGAGCAAACGACCGAATGAATTCATGACGCTTCCCCGGGGTTTGTGTAAGACATCCGAACACGGTTTCCCGGCGGGATGAATTGCACATCGGTCATGAATGATCGCATGAGCATAATGCCGCGCCCGGATGGAATCGTGAGGTTTTCGTCGGCCGTCGGATCGGGCACACTTTCTGGGGAGAATCCGTTGCCCTGGTCCTCCACTTCTACAATGACCTCGCGTTCGTTGACCTGAAACGTGACGATTGCCAATTTGTCCTGTTCACCGTTATTGCCGTGTTGGAATGCATTGGAAAGTGCCTCCTGAAGCGCGAGGCGAACGGCGAAAGCGCTCGTTTCGTTATAACCGCGCTCGGTCATGGCTTCGAGCAACTGCTGCTCGATTGAGTGCACGCGGGCAGGATCATTGGCTACCTCATGCCGAGCCGTGAACTGGTTGGAGGATGACGCGTTCATCATGCCGCCGCCTCCGCACAATGCACTCCTTTGGGGCGATCAGGAAAAACTCCGCCGGGCCGCTTCGGTCGTCTCGTGGATTTCAAAGATCTTGTTGAGCTTGGTGATGAGGAAGATCTGATGAATCTGCTCATCAATCTCCGCCAGGCGTAATTGGCCGTTCTTACTCTCGATCTTGTTATTGAGCGTGATGAGCGTTCCAAGCGCCGATGATGAGAGATGATCGACGTTCTCGAAACTGATGAGAATCTTCGGCTGCTCATGCGAGTCGATGATCTGCCCGATTTCCTCGCCGATCTGCTTGATATTCGCTTCATCGAGAATGTTGCGATCGACGAACTCGATCGTGACGATCCCCTCGTGTTCGAGGACTCTCAATCGTGATGCGGCGGATGTCATATCTGGCAATACTCCATAAACTGGCGTAAGCGTAAATTACTCCGCTTACAAACGCAACCTACCGCGTCAGTCGAACCGCTACGGCTGGCGGCATATTGCCCAGGACCAACTTCCGCTTACCGGAGTGGCGGCGGCTGAGAATCTTCGCGGTCGCCCCAATCCGTTTGAGTTTGCGACGGCCTTCCACACCCACCAGTGGCCCCTTCATCGCCCGGACCCCGGCATACTCGAAGTACATCAACTCACCACCCGGCGCCAGCAACTCCAACAATCGCTTGAAGATACGACGGACTAACGGGGGTGGGAAATTATTGAACGGCAGGCCGCAGATGATGTGGTCAAACCCCGGCTGGATATCCGCCGATTCGATCGGAGCGCAGTGCAACTCTACTGATATTTCCGGATGAGCGTTGCGAAACGGCTGCAGCAGGCGAGTTTCCAGACGATTGCTGAGCGTAGGGTTGATCTCGACTGCATGAAACTCATCACCCGGCAGCAACGCCCGCAGCAGCGGTTTCGTGAATGGTCCTGTCCCCGGCCCGACTTCGAGCACTCGCTTGGGATGCTTGCCCGATCGAACAGATCGCGTCATCGCCAATGCCAGGCGCGATGACGACGGTATGATCGCCCCGGTATGTCGACTATCCTTCAAAAACTGCCGCACAAGTACGAGCATCGCTTCTCCGCGTCGTGGAAAACCACGGCGACTATCCGCACGAGCGACCAGATTGTCAAGTGGAAGCTCAACCGGCTCGACGCAACGTGGTGTCAGACGGGGACGACCACCGGCTCCTTCTGGGCAGAGGCAACCGTGTTCGCTTCGGCCAACTCGACCAACTGGTCGAACGCCTTGGGATCGTTGATCGCCAACTGGCTGAGCATCTTGCGGTTGAGCAGCACACCGGCACGCGACAACCCGTTGATGAAGCGGCTGTAGCGCGTGCCGCGCATCTTGCACGCAGCGGTGATTCGGATGATCCACAGCTTTCGGAACTCGCGGCGACGATTGCGGCGGTCGCGATAGGCGAACTGGCCGGCGCGAATGACCGCGACCTTGGCCTGCTGCTTGTGACGTGATTTGGTTCCCCAGTAGCCGCGAGCGGAACGAAGCAGCTTGCGGCGGGCTTGTGTGCGGGCTGAGCCCTTGCGAACGCGTGGCATATCGAAAAACTCCTTGTGCCGAGACGGAGGCCCGCAACGGCGGACGCTTGAACCCGGTCAGCGGGTGACGAACCGAACGAAACCGATTAATCCTGCGATGTCTCCTCGCTGCTCGCCTCCGGCTTGCGGCGGCGCTTGAGCGAGATGAACAGCATCGACTGAACGCGACCAAGATCAGACGCATGAGCCGTCTTGGGCCGGCGATAGCTGCGAAGCAGCGTGCCCGGCTTGTGGCTGCGGCGGTGGCGGCCGAAGGCCTTGTTGAACTTGACCTTGCCGCTCTTGGTAATCTTGATCCGCTTGAGCAGACCCTTGTTTGGCTTGACTTTAGGCATGGGAAATCCAGCAAAAATCCGCGAAAACGTGCAGAATC
>PWVT01000020.1 GCA_003562195.1 Phycisphaeraceae bacterium
CTCCCATCTCGACCAGCGTCAACCCAAGTAAAGCATACGTGAGGATGGTGTCCTCGTGATAAGGACCAACGGTGGATCGATAGCCCTCATAGGCAAGCTGATACCACTGCAGCGCTTCGTCTACCCTGGGCACCAGGCGAAGGTATGTGGCGAGATCGCTCATGGTTGATAAGACATCACGATGGGTGTCGCCAAGTTCACTGTGGCGCGTGTCCAGCGCTTCTCGAGCCAGTTCCACTGCGATTTCAGGGAAGCCGAGATTGCGAAACGACAATGCCAACTGGTTCAGGAGGCGGGCACGGACCAACGGCTGATCTGAAAATCGCAACCGGGCAGCATCAACCGCCGGCTCAAGAAAACTGGTCCGCACAAGCTCACGGCCGATATTGGTAAAGTTGGTTGACGCGAATTCTTGCGGCAACACCTCGCTTTCAATGTCCTGGATCAGCAGTTCACGAACGGTCGCTCCAAAGATCTGTGGATCGATGCCTTCCAGGATGCCTTCCTGAAATGATGCAACGCGCTCAAGGTCCTCAACACGCTGTTGCACATCGCGCTCCGCTGCGATTGCTCGATCTGCCTCTCGCTCAGCGAGTCGCTGGGCGTCAATGGCTTGGTTGAGCCAGTACATCGTGCCGATCAGGCCAAGCACGAGCGCAACAATCACCGCAGCGGCAGCACCCACGAAAGTGCGGTTGCGTCGCGCAAAGGTTCGTATCAAATACAACGTGCTTGGTGTGCGGGCAAGGATGGGTTCATTTTGAAGAAAACGACGAAGGTCCTCACTCAGTTCGCCCGCAGACTGATATCTTCTCTGCTTGTCCTTTGCCATCGCTTTGAACACGACCGTTTCCAGGTCGCCGCGGAGCATGTCACCAACATGAATGCGCGGCGGCGGTTCTTCGCGAATCACGCGCGCTGCCTCGAAAATGCTCTTGTTCGCAACATCATTCGGAACTTGACCCGTCAGCAACTCATAGGCCAGCACGCCCAGCGAATACACATCTGATCGCACGTCAATCTCATTGGGCAGCCCCATAACTTGTTCGGGACTCATGTATGCCAAGGTCCCAAGCAACTGTCCGGTCTCCGTCACCATTGTCATGCGCGAGGTATCGGCCTCGGTCAGCCGCGCCACACCGAAATCGAGAATGCGCGGTGATCCGGTCTGGTCAATGAGTACATTGGAAGGTTTGAGATCGCGATGCACAATCCCGTTGACGTGCGCGTGCTGCACGGCATCGCAGATGCCAATCATGATTGTGAGCAATGCTGACCTGTCGAGCTGGTGTTGCGCCACGTATTCATTCAGCGGCTGACCCTGAATGTACTCCATGGCGAAGTACGCCTGCATGTCGTCATCCGCCTCGAAGGTGCCTGCTTCGATAATCTTGGCGATGCCCGGATGATTCAATCGGCCGAGAATCTCAGCTTCATGGTCAAACCGCTTGAGCAAACGCGGCGATGCCAGGCCCGGCCGAAGCAACTTCAGCGCAACGGTGCGTCTGGGCTGGTCCTGTTCAGCCCGATACACCACGCCCATGCCGCCCACAGCCAATAACTCACGCACGAGGTAACGCCCGATGCGTCGGCCGATATGCGAACGCGCTGCACCGGGTTCATTGGGCACAATCGGCGAGTCCAGAAACGAGCCAGATCGCTCATGTGCCGTGATCAGCGATTGCACTTCCTCGCGCAGTGCAACATCATCGCCACATGCTTGATCGAGAAACGCACCGCGTTGTGACGGCTCTTGCTCGAGCGCATCGTTAAGCAACTCCATGACGCGTGCAGCACGATCAGGATTCATTTGAGTGACATCTCCATACGACGCATCGCGCCTTTGCGAGAGGCAAGATGTGTCGATTGTAGCTGAAGAGAACTTAATTCAAGTCAAATTTACATTGGCGGGTTGGTCTGATCGCCTCCGATGCGACGGTACAACCATGCCTTTGCAAACGACCATTGCCGACGGACTGTGCGTTCTGATAATCCCAGCACATGAGCGATGTCTTCATGTGTCTGCCCAGCGAAGAATCGCATTTCCACAATGTCCACCGCTTGTTGATTTATTCCCGCCAGTTCTGTGAGAGCTTCTTCAAGTTCCAGAAGATCGACTTCCCCCCCATCTTCTCCAGCCAGCGTTGCGGACACCGGCACATGGTTCCGGTCCCCACCGCGTTTCAGCCGCCGGGAAGTACGAATCTGGTCAATCAGCGTGCGGCGAATGATCCGCGCTGCCACTGCGAAAAACTGTGCGCGATTCTGCCAGTTCACGCGCGACTGGTCGATCAGACGCAAATAGACCTCGTGAACCAGTTCCGTGGCCTGCACCGGCTGATGAGCCGCACCATCCTCAAGGCGTTTGCGGCACATGCGGTGTAAATCAGCGTATACGGCTTCTAGGAGCTGGTTCATGGCCTCACGATCGCCATCGCTGACTGCTTGGAGCACTCGGGTGAGATCGTGACCAGGGAGATCGGAATGAGCCATCGGATTCAACGTGTCAATATTTCGCAAAAAACTTGGCCGCTACTCCCACGCCGTATCGCGTCTGTCTTGGAGGCGCTCAAAACGGAGAATCTGGAAGCCGTGAGATTCTCATCATAGCAACAGGATGCCTGCGTCAGGTTTCGCACCATCCCCACGGCTCAACGCAGAAAGATAGAGACATGAACGATAAGAATTGTAAAATCTGGCTCTGGCTGCTCGCATTTGTTTCATTGGCCATCGCAGCGCGGAGCGGCATGGCGCAGTGTGGTACGTGGGAATCGGTTGGGAACAGCAACTTGCCACCTGACAGCGTCATCTGGGCGATCACCAGCTACAACGGCGATCTGATTGTCGGTGGCGAGTTTACCAGCATCGGCGGTGTCGCAGCGAACAATATTGCCCGCTGGAACGGCTCTTCCTGGCACCCGTTGGGCGCGGGCATCAACGGGCTCGTCTTTAGCATGACTGAGTACAACGGGAAACTGATTGTCGTGGGCAACTTCAACTCAGCAGGTTCGGTCTCGGCCAGCCATGTCGCCCGTTGGAACGGCAGCACATGGCAGGCCATGGGTGCTGGGTTTTCAAACATCGGCAATGATGTGCATATCCATAACAGCCAGTTGTATGCGTCGGGCCACTTTCACAACTCCGGCTCAACAGTTCTCAATCGAGTTGGCCGCTGGAATGGATCAGCGTGGGTGCCCTTAGGTGGCGGGCTCGGCGGTCAGTGTATTGGATTGGCTTCGTTCGGGAGTGACCTGATTGCGTTGGGCTGGTTTCAAGAAGCTGAAGGCAGTCCGGCTGCTCGCATTGCACGGTGGAACGGCGCATCATGGCATCCAATCGGCGAAGGACTCGTCTCAAATGTTGGTCACGGCAGCACTGCGATTTCCTATAACGGGATGCTCTTGGCTGGTGGCGCGATTGATGCACCGCGAGCGAGGCAATGGACCGGATCGAACTGGATCCCCTTCGGCACGTTCAATGCAAGCGTGCGGCACATGACCACCTACGCTGGCGACCTCGTCGTCACTGGGCTCTTCACCACCGTCGATGGTGTGAC
>PWVT01000165.1 GCA_003562195.1 Phycisphaeraceae bacterium
ACCATCAACACTCGTCTGCTCGACACATCAGCGAACTTCCCCCACACCGGACTGCTCAGAATCTCAGCAAGACTCACTGCGATGATGAATATGCCTAGCGCGCTCGAACCGATCTCATCCATCGATCTCGCATGCAGCGCATAAAACGGGATCGACAACTCCACCGTCACCAGAAACGACCGTGCCAGCACGAAACGGCGCATCGCTGATTCACCTTTGAACAACCCCCAGCCGCCTTTAAGTTCGGTAAACATCGTGCGGCTGCCATCGGTCGCGCCGCGCGGCTCGATCTTCATTGCAAACAACGCCGCGCCAATCGCCCACAGACACGCTGCGATGAGAATCAACGCGATGTAGATTCCCAGCGCATCATTCTCACCGCCGTAGCTTCGCAATACCGCCCCTGCGATCAACGCAAGCACGCCGCCAAGACTCGCGCGCAATGCCAGCATCCTGCCGCGGCGACCTTTGTCGATCGTCTTGCCCACGACATCACTGAACGCCACCGACCCTACGCCGCTTGCGATACTGAACACGCCCAGCAGCACCACAACGCTGATCCCCGCAGCAAGACCGGGCAACACCGCAACGGCCAATGCCATCAGCATCAACGCGACCGCCTGCGTGACCCCAGCCAACACCCAGAACCACTTGCGCACCGCCGCCCGCCGCATCGCCCCAGCGATCATCATCTGCGGCGCCAGTGAACCAGCCCGACGAATCGGCACCAACCACCCAGCAAGAAATGACGGCGCGCCAATCGTCGCCAGCAACCACGGCAGCACCAGCCCCGGCGAGGCAAGCTGCTCCGCCAGCTTGGTGCTGACACCGTTGCCGACATTCAGAAAGAAATTTCGCGGCTGGTGTGTGCATGCTGAATCAGAAATGTCATCGCACAGACGATCCTCATCATCATCACCGGTAACAAAAGCAAACGCCCGCTCATGCAGCACGGGCGCGTTGGATGCATCGGACATGGGCGGATCATAGCGGCTAAAGCCACGCGGCAGCCCATGTGTGTACCGTCGTTCTATCATCGTCTACGCCGCCAAGCGCATTGCCGCGCGGGTCGTTGTGGAGCGAAACGCCATAGGCGCTGAAGATGAAGTCTCGCTCGCCATCACCCCAAGTCGATTGAGATACCTCATCACGCTGCTGCGCACACCCTGCCAACGCCATCATGCACGCAGATCGGAATTGGCGCACTCAGCTGCCCGCTCCGGCCGCGCGTGTTGTACCAGTACGCTGCGATCCACACCCTCGCGCCTGCGGGCACACCGCTATCAATGTCGATCTCATACAGCGGCCGCGTCGCATTGCCCTCAAACTACCAATCCGCCATGCGGTCCGGCGGCTCCTCCGCAGCGCAACTGAACACCGCAGCCCCTGCAATGCTCAGCGGCTTGCCACGCCGCGTTGGGGCTGCTTTGTCACGCAGCCCCAACGCGGCCGATCGAAGGCCGCAGCATACGCCACCGCCTGCTGCGGTGTCAGGCCGAAACTGCCGGGATCCGCGCTGACCTGCTCGCGGAAGTTTCTCGACCAGTTAAGCAGTTCGGCCTCGCGTGATGGGATGAAATCGTGGGGCATGACCTTGACCTTACAGTGCATTTGTGCGCCGAAAACGCTACTCTCGGCACGATTGCGCGGCACGTTGAGCGAAATTGGTTGACCGCAAATTTCTTGAGGAACTCCGCCAATGCTTTACGAGATCCCGTAGGTACTTTGCGGAAGCCCCTGAGTGCGTTGTGGAGTGCCGCAAAGGCCTCACGGCCTCCCGCACGTTTGTTGCGGCTGCCCGTTGTCAAGGTTCGGATAGGCGCAAGATGTTTGCGGCACACCGATTCTCGGCGCGCCCTTTCCTTACTGGTAGCCGTCGAGCATTTCACTCAACCTTGTCCAGTCGTTTGTGCGGAACGTCGAATCTACACACCCGCGCCGACCGGAACTCTTCCGGGGGCCATGTGACTGATGATGTCATCGCCGAACTCGCTGCACTTGCGCAGGGTTGCTCCGTCCATGAGACGCTCAAAGTCGTACGTCACGGTCTTGGCGCTGATCGCGCCTTCGATGCCTTGAATGATCAGGTCCGCTGCTTCGGTCCAGCCGAGGAAGCGGAGCATCATTTCACCGGAGAGGATGACCGAGCCGGGGTTGACCTTGTCCTGACCCGCATACTTGGGCGCGGTGCCGTGGGTCGCTTCAAAGATGGCGTGGCCGGTGTCGTAGTTGATGTTGGCGCCGGGCGCGATGCCGATGCCGCCGACGCACGCAGCGAGGGCATCGGAGATGTAATCGCCGTTGAGGTTCATCGTGGCGATGACGTCGTACTCCGCAGGCCGCGTGAGCAACTGCTGAAGAAACGCATCTGCGATGACGTCCTTGATGATGATGTCGTGCGGGATTTCCTCCGGCAGGTCGAACGCGCTGAGCGAGGCATCGGCCTTGATCTTCGTGCCCTTGCGAATGATCTGCCACGGCCCGCCATCAAGGTCTTCTGCGCCAAACAGTTCCTTGGCGACCTTGTATCCCCAATCGCAGAACGCACCCTCGGTGAACTTCATAATGTTGCCCTTGTGGACAAGCGTGACCGACTCGCGGCCGTAGCGGATCGCGTAGTTGATCGCGCCGAGCACAATGCGCTGCGTACCTTCCTGCGAGACGGGCTTGAGGCCGATGCCTGCGGTGTCCGGGAAGCGGATTTTCTTATAGAGATCGGGGAAGTTCTGCTTGAGGAGGTCTTTGAACTTGGTGTTCTCAGCAGAGCCATTTTCAAACTCAATGCCGGCGTAGATGTCTTCGCTGTTCTCGCGGAAGATGACCATGTCCGTATCCTGCGGCTTCTTCACCGGCGAGGGCACACCAGTGAACCAGCGCACGGGACGCAGACATGTGTAGAGATCGAGAATCTGACGCAGCGCGACGTTCAGCGAACGGATGCCGCCGCCGACGGGGGTGGTGAGCGGGCCTTTGATGCCGACGAGGTACTCGCGGAAGGCGTCGAGCGTGGCTTCGGGCAGCCACTCGTTGGATTCCTTGTAGGATTTTTCGCCCGCTGCGACTTCTTTCCAGGCGATCTTGCGCTTCCCGCCATAGGCCTTGTCCACAGCCGCGTCGAAGACCTTGACGGATGCGGCCCAGATGTCCGGCCCTGTTCCGTCGCCTTCGATGAAGGGGATGATGGGTTGATCGGGGACGTTCAGCCCGTCAGCGGTCATCGTGATCTTGTCAGCCATAGCAGCATCAATCTCCGTGGTTCTGGTTGGTGGTTGTCAGCTCAAGTGCGAATAGCGCATTGTAGCAGAACCGGCAATTTTCGCCGATTTGTAACAGCCCGAGCCGCTGAATCTACGCGGTTGGCAGAGACTCACGCGACACCACATACGCGCTTTCCGGTTCGGCGATGCCTTGGCGAATGGCGTGGCGCGTCTTACCAATGAGGCCGAGACCGAGGAACCACACGCCGGAGACCGTGCCGCTCATCGGGAAAACCGGCGCCTGTGCCGAGCCGGTGTGATTCGCGAAGGTGAAAATGAACATGGC
>PWVT01000244.1 GCA_003562195.1 Phycisphaeraceae bacterium
ACTGGTGCGCGTTTCGCGTGGGGCCATCATCATTTCACTGCCAAACTGTTGGCACACGCTGCGTGTGCCGCTGTTTCGCGGCCGCGGCAAGGTGCGCTATTACGGCCTGCCTCCTGAAGCACCGATGGACCGGCACAAGTGGTTTTTCAATGTTTCTGATGTCAGGCAGTTTATGTCCCACCATGCGCCGCGGTTGGGATACTCCGTGAAATCGCAAAGTGCGATTGTCAATGACAAAATGGCCATGCGGATTCGTCGCGGCTGGAACTGGCGTGCTGAGCGCTATCTCAACCGCTACGCCCATTCAATCTGGACCGTGTTGCAGAAAAATCAGTCAGAGTGCGCGTCGGGTTCGCAGTCGGCGGTTTGAAAGATGACAACCCGTGAACCACGTCGGTTTTCGAAGACTATGCGTGGCTCACATCCCAGTTCCGTTCGGACCCATTGCAGTTGATCGTCAGACCGGTGCCCGATGTCCAGCGCGATGTATTCATACTCGCGCCAACGTGACCCTGCGATAGCGTCCTGCACCTCTTCCCATGACTGATCGCGCTCGTGAAGATACGTCCGCGCTGCATAGTAACGAACCCGCAAGTTTTGAATGTATAGAGGTGCGCCTTCAGGCACATGTTCAGCCATCCAGATGCCGGCTTCGCGTTCCTGTACGTTCTGCGCGCCCGTGCGGATCAGTCCGTCGAGTCCGACAATGACCCACAGGACCATCGCGATAGGGAAGGCAGCTCGTCGGAAACCAGTGACGCCAGATGAGTGTGCAAGATCCCGAAGCATACTCATGCCAAACGCGGCGAAGAGCATGACCAGAAACGCCAGACCCATGGCATAGCGGTGAGAGACGAAATGCTCCTGGAGCATAAATATGCCGAGCATCACAGTATTGACGAAGATCAGCCAGAGTAAAATCAGCCGCATTGGTCGATCGATTCGGTTTCGGGCCAGGACTACCCCGACAACGCCTATCGCAAGATAAAGCCAGTTCACGCCGCGCAACGTTGAAGCCACGGCGACGTAGCCGTAGGCGGCGAGTAACGCGCCAAAAGCGTGACGTTCGGAATGGCGATTGAGGACAGCGTCCGAGAGTCGCTGCGACTGTCGCGGCAGACCGGCGGTCCACTGCCGCCAGATGCGCTCCGCACGTTCGATGGGTTCTTGAATGCGGCTCTCGGCAAGCGTTTCTGATCCAGAGGCATCGACCAGACCGCCTGTCAGACCAATCACCCCCACGAGCAATGGTAGCGTGAGAAACTTGCCCAATCGGCGTGTGCGCTGCGACCATGAGTGGCGAGCATCCAGAAGCGGCAGCGGGGCTAGTGCTGCGAGCATGATGAGCCCCTCAATGCGAAACGCTGTTGCTATGAACATTGCGAAGGTGCAACCGAGCGCGTACCGCCACCACCCGGTTCGCCAGAAGAGCAAAAAGCACAATACTGCGACAAGAAAAAATGCCCAATAGCCCTGGTCGCGGTAAATGCTCGGCAAGGTCGCATTGAGGTCCGGGTGAAGTAACACGAGCGCTGCACCGAATGCCATGATTCGTCGAGATGCGCCAAATTGTCGCAAAATTGCGAGGGAACTCACAATGACGATCAGGTAAAACGTAAGGTTGAGCAGATGGCCGGCTGTTTCCAGATGCACGCCGGTAATGCGATGCAGCCCGGCCATGAGCACACTGTGAAATGGCCATGGAAAGGCGTGCCACGCTTGTGCCCAGTTGCCTTGCAAGACGGCCTCGGCCGAAGCCACATAACGCACGCCGTCTTTATTGATCAGTGCCTGTTGCCACACCAGCCATAGCCAGACGACGACGCCGGCTCCGCAGGCAAGGGCGGCTATGTCCCACCATCGGGCCACTCTGGCATCAGATTCGCAGGCGTGTTGTTCGTTCGCGTTTGGCATGACGGACAACGGCTGACGCCTTCTGCATGAGACGCACGAAAGCCACCGGGGGGACTTGAACCCCCAACCTCCAGATTACAAATCAGGCGCTCTGCCAATTGAGCTACGGTGGCAATGTACGGGCCGCGATTCTAGCGTGATTTTTGCGGCGTGCGATGCCCTGAGGTCGCATTCTTCTCGTGCGAATGTCCGTTCGGCCGCTTCAAGTGAACAGCAAGCAGCGTCAGGTCCGCTGGGTTGATGCCGGGCAGACGATTGGCCTGGCCGAATGTAGCTGGCCTGAAGCGCTTGAACGCCTCCGCCGCTTCCGAGCGCAAGCCGGGAATGGTCCACGGCTCGAACCAATCAGGAATGGCCTGCGTTTCCGATTTGGCCTGTCGTTTGATCTCCGCCTGCTGCCGCGCGATATAGCCGTCGTACTTCGCCTCGGTCATGACGCGTTCAATGAGAGGCAGCTCGTATGGGCCGTTGAGCCGATGCGTCAGTTCCTCCGGCGTGATTCCCGGACGGCGGGCGATTTCGCGAAGGGACTTGCCATCGACGAATGTCTTGTCAAACGCTCCGCGAATGGCGGTCAGCTTTTCCTGCCGCTGCTGATACACAGCCCACCGATCATCGCACACCAGCCCGAGTTCGCGGCCGAGCGGTGTGAGGCGTTCATCGGAATTGTCCGCCCGAAGCAGCAGGCGGTGCTCGGCGCGGCTGGTGAACATGCGGTACGGTTCGCGCGGCGTGCGGGTGACGAGGTCATCGAGCATCACGCCAATGTACGCCTGATCCCGCCGCAGCCGAATCGGGTCATGTTCCAACACCAGACGCGCAGCGTTCAAGCCCGCGATCAGACCTTGCGCCCCAGCTTCTTCGTAACCCGTCGTGCAATTGATCTGGCCGGCCAGAAACAGCCCGTGCACGTGCTTGGCCATGCATGTTGAATCAATCTGGTGCGGCCACACCATGTCGTACTCCACCGCATAGCCCCACTTGAGAATCTCCGCCCGCTCGCATCCGGGCATCAGATGCACGATGCGTTCCTGCACATCAATGGGCAGCGAGGTGCTGATGCCGTTGCAGTAGATCTCATTGGTGTGAAGCGACTCCGGCTCAAGGAAAACATGATGCGAATCGCGGTCTGCAAAGCGAACGATCTTGTCCTCGATTGACGGGCAGTAGCGCGGCCCGCTTTCAGCATCAATGTCGCCGCAGTACATCGGTGCGCGGTGCAGATTTTCACGAATCAGCGCGTGTGCTTCTGGCGTGGTGCGGGTGACGCGACATTCAATCTGCGGCAGCTTTGGAACGAATCCGCTGCGCTGGGTCATATCGGAAAAGGGCACCGGCGGGTCGTCACCGCTTTGCGGCTCCATGCCGGCCCAGTCAATGCTGTCCTTGGCGATGCGCGGCGGCGTGCCGGTCTTGAGGCGACCAAGCTCAAAGCCGAGCTTGCGAAGCGTCGCGGAGATGCCTTCTGCTGCGCCCTCGCCGACGCGACCGCCAGCCGTCTTGCGCTCGCCGGTGTGCATCAGGCCGCGCATGAAGGTGCCGGTGGTGAGGACGATTGCGGGGGCGTGGAGGATGCGGGGTTCACCCACTGCTTCGCTTTGCTGGTTTGCGGCTTGGGGGGAGAGGAGCACGCCGGTCACACTGCCGCGTTCGGTGATGATGTCATCAACGGTGCCAGCGATGATCTCTATTCGCTCATCGCCCATCACCAGCCGCTGAACTTCCTTTGCGTAGGCGTATTTGTCTGACTGGGCGCGCGGGCCGCGGACAGCGGGGCCTTTGGACATGTTGAGCATCTTGAACATGATGCCCGTCGCGTCGATTGCCTTGCCCATCAAGCCGCCCAGGGCATCAATCTCGCGGACCATCTGCCCCTTGGCCAAGCCGCCGATCGCGGGATTGCAGCTCATGGCGCCGATGGTCGCGGGGTTCATCGTGACCAGCGCCACGCGGGCTTCGCGGCCGTGATGGCTCAGCACCGCCTCAGCCGCTCTGGCGGCTTCGGTGCCGGCGTGGCCACCCCCGATGATGATGACGTCGTATCGATCGCGCATGGACCAACAGCATAGGCCCGTTTGCCGGGCTCGAGACCCAGATCGGACAAAGTCATTCGCGCTGTGCTCTGACGCCTTCCCTTAGGAGGATCATGCAAGCGCGACAGCGAAATGAGGCGTTAGCAATCCCCCCATTCAGCAAGCAGTATCAGCAGGTCTGATACATCGACCACGCCGTTATCGTTGAGATCAGCATCGCATGTTCCAGGGGGACACGGTCCCCAATCGCCGAGCAGTATCAGCAGGTCGGACACGTCCACAGTGCCATCGCCGTTCAGATCGCCTGTGCACGGTTGCACGTCGATCGTCGTTGTCGCGAGAAACATGTCAGCAAAGACCTGGTTGTCAAATCCGCTGATCGAATAGGCCACGACGAGTTGGCCATCACTGTCAACGGCGATCGATGTTCCTAAGTTACCGGAGGTGCCGCCATCAACATGCACTGGCGCACCCCAGCCGCGGCTGTCTTCACCGATGTACCAGATTCCTTGCAAAGTTTGCGAGTTTGATGCGAAGGCAACATGCCGGTGGCCATTGTCGTCAATAGCGAATCGTTCATAGAACGCCGGAAGAGCGGTTTCGTTGTGTATGGCCTCTGGTGCGCTGAACTCGCCGTTTCCACCGTCATCGATAGCCCAGAGGAAATTACCCTGACGATAGATGATGCTCACAACATTGTCATCACTGATCAAGAGCATGGGGCTGCGAACAAAGCCACTGACACCGGTCGGCACTTCAACGAAGTTGCCATCGACGTTCTGCAGGTACTTCAATGGCCCACCGCTGAACGCTGCATCGTCCTCGTAGACGATGTGAACAATGTCATCCGGTCCGATGGCGATTTGTGATTCGCCCGCGCCCTGGCCTGGGGTGTTCGAGAGATTTGTAAGCGGGCCAACGCCATCGGATTCGGACCACGTGGTGTAGTACACATCCTCGCCGGTTATACCGATGGTCTGTGACCGAAACGTGAAGTGAACGACATCATTGCTGTCCACACGTATCTCTGCAATGACATACCAGCCGCCGGTGATGTCGATGATGTCGTTGAATTCGCCAGCTTCGGCGCCGACATTGTTGACGTATTGAATCTTATTGCCGCCTTCGATCCCACTGTGAAAGGCGATATGCACATTGCCGTGCTGATCCAGCGTCAGCGAGGGAAGTTCCTCACGTACGTCATTGTCGGTGATCTGAATGTGTGTCCACTCACCTCCGGGATTGGTGGAGTACATGATCTCCTTGCTAGAGTCATTGCTGCCGAACTCGGCCATATACGCGATATGCACAACGCCATCATCATCAATCTCAACTGATGCGCGATTGTTGAACATGCCGTCGTCGACGACGGTTTCGATGTCGAACTCCGCGTACGTGGCACTTGTCATGGCGACAACGCTCATGTACGCAAGAACGGGTAGCATCTTCATTACATTCCTCCTCAATTCACGAATGCTTTGTCGAGAAAGCTGGACCACAGGTGATCTGGACCACTTGAGCGGCGCAAAATCCGAAGCCGCATGGCCCTCCGAACAGCACTTTCACATGCTACCGACGATTCGGCTGGATTTATAGGAAAAAGGGCGGGAATTGTGCTGTCACAGCACCTTGCTTGAGCAAACCGCCCTGCGCGGTACACTGAATCACCAGAAGAGGCCAGGGGTGCTGATGGATATCAGGACGCACAATCCACTGGCTTTGAACAGTCACGGGTTGGTACAACATGCCGTATCTCGAAGTCAAGACGCCTCAGGGCAACAAACGCCTGAAGCTGGATAATGCTGCGGTGACCGTTGGTCGCCTGCCGGAGAACTCGCTTGTGCTCAGCGATGAGAAGGCCAGCCGCCACCATTGTGTGATTGAGCCGTATCACGATGGTTTTCGCGTTCGTGATCTGGGATCGCGCAACGGCACACGTTTGAACGACATCAAGATCGCTTCAGAAATGCTGGACAACGGTGATGTTGTTCGCATCGGCCGCAGTGAACTTCGATACATCGACTTGGAACAACAGGCCCCGCGTAAGCGACGTGATACCCCCGATTTTGCAGCGGCAAATAACGATGAAGACGACTTGGGCAGCTTGCTCAGTCGGCCAACGCTGGATATCGATCTCAACGAAGAGGTCGGTGAGGTCCAGACAAGTTACGAGCGAAAGCTCCGCGAGATCATCGACACCGCTGAAGGCAAGCCGTTTGACGAGCATGATATCAGCTTGGTGGATAGTCGTGGCGTGACCATTCACCAGGCGACCTCCTCTGGTCTGGATTCGGGGAGTGACGATGAAGCGGGCGAGGGATTACGGGCTTTCCGACTTCTGCTGCTCGCGGCATTCCGCGCCAGAGCGACTGACATTCACATTGAGCCGCGTCAGGATAATGCCGCAATTCGTCTGCGTGTCGATGGCTACATGCTCAGTGCGGTGGAATTGAGCCAGAACATCGCTCGCCGAATCTTCGGTGTGGTGAAGATTCTCTGCCAACTCGACACCAGCCAGAAGGCCACTGTTCAAGACGGGCACTTCTCCGTTTCGATCAAGGGCAGCCGCGTGGATTATCGAGTCAGTCTTACGCCGGCGATGCGCGGCCAGAAGATGGTGATCCGAGTGCTGGATTCAGCCAATTCCCCCGATCGCCTTCACGAACTCGGCCTGATTCCATGGATGTATGAGAAACTGCGCACGGTGGCCACGAAGGATGCAGGCCTTTTGCTGGTGTGCGGCCCGACCGGTTCTGGAAAGACGACGACCTTATACTCCTGCCTACGTGAGATTGATGTCGAGCAGCGGAACGCCATTACGATTGAGGACCCTGTCGAATACTACCTTGAAGGGTGCACGCAGATTCCCATCGATCACAAGCAGGGCAATACCTTCGCCAACATTCTGCGATCCGTGCTGCGTCAGGATCCGGATGTGATTTTCGTCGGTGAGATTCGTGATATTGAGACTGCCACGGTGGCGATGCAGGCCTCAATGACCGGTCATCTGGTCTACACCACGGTGCACGCCAAAGACTCGATCGGTGCAATCTTTCGCTTGCTGGATCTCGGCATTGAGCCGTATCTCGTTGCCAATGCGCTGAACCTGACCGTCGCCCAGCGGCTGATACGTGTTCTGTGTGAATCGTGCAAGAAGGCCGTCAAGCCCACACCGGCGCAGAATATGAAAATGAAGGCCCTCCATAGTGGGGTGCCGCGGATTTACATTCCCACGGGGTGCAAACGCTGCTTGCGGACCGGCTACATTGGTCGGAGGGCGATTTTTGAGTTGCTGGACATGAACGATCAGATGCGCGACATCCTGCTGAAAGATCCCGGCATCAAGGCCCTTCGTGACTGCGCAGAGCAAGGGCTTTTCATGACGCTCCAGCAATCGGGCTTTCAACTGGTCTCGCAGGGGGTTACCAGCATGGAAGAGGTGGATCGTGTCTCTGGATCCGACTGATCGATTGGATGTTGCAGGACGGTAATGTTCTGGATACACTGTCCGATTCCCGAAATCGGAGTGAATCGAAATGTCCACTGACGTCATCGCCCCTCAGAAGACCGTAACCTTCACCATTAAGTCCACGCCCCAGCGAGTGGCCCAGCGCAAGACGATTCGTCGTCTCATGCGAATGCAGCCGCATATTCAGCGAGGTCTGGACAAGCTTGCGACGCAGCGACGGCAAAAGGACAATGAGACCTACATTCGCGCTGGTGTCAAATGGGTCAACCGTGTCAAGACTACAAAGCTCACGTACGTGATGCCGGGGGAAACCTTCACCCTCACGCTGACGCCGCAAATTATTCCGGATGTTCGCAGCGTCGAGCGATTCCTTGATGTCAAGGCCGCGTAAGCTACGTTACGGTAATCATTCGATCGAACCACCAGCCAGGCCGTAAGGTCGGGCTGTTTTTTTGTGCGGTCAAATGCGCTGGAGTGCTGCGATTCGTTTGGCTGTCGGAGGGTGCGATGCAAAGAGACTTGTGAGAGTCTTGCCCATAAACGGCTCGACAATGAACATGTTGTTCATGGCCGGGTTGGGATTCTGCAACGGGATCCGTTGTGCGTAGGTGTCAAGTCGGTGTAAAGCTGAAGACAGACCATGTGGAGATCCGGCGATCTTCGCACCATCCGCATCGGCCACGAATTCACGAGAGCGACTAATCATCGCCTTGATAATCGCTGCGCCCAAGGCACCAAGAATAATGACGCCGAGCACTGCGAATGGATGTCCGCCCTGGCGGTTACCCATGCTGAAGAAAAACGCGAACTGAGCCAGCATGCTAAAGAGGCCCGCAACAGTTGCAGCGATGGTCGCAGTCAGCGTGTCCCGATTCTTGATGTGCGCCAACTCGTGGGCCATAACGCCGCGAAGTTCTTCCTCATTGAGCAGCCGCAACGCGCCTTGTGTCACCGCGACGGCTGAATGCTTGGGGTTTCGACCAGTGGCGAACGCGTTGGGGGCTTCTTGTGGGCAGATGTACACACGCGGCATGGGGAGGTTGGCACGATCAGCCAATTCCCGCACCGTACATGATAATGGGTGGTGATCTTCGACAGGTTGCCCACGCATGGCTGCGATGGCGATCCTGTCCGAGGCGTACCACGCCCCGAAGTTCATGAACAGGGCAATGACGCCCGCAATGATCATGCCGTTGAAGCTGCCAATTGCGTAACCCGCCCAGACAATCAGCCCGAACAAGGCAGCAAGCAGCACAGCTGTTTTGGTGTTGTTGACGAATGCGGTCATGACTGATGATAGGAAGATTGTGTTGCGAAATTGTGCTTGGAAGTCATACGAAACCAAGCATGCGTCCAGACGCCCACAAAAGTAGCAAAACGAATGCCACGCGGACCCACAGTAACGGAAGTTTGTGGGTCAACACTGCACCAAGAAAGCCGCCAATGATGGCAGTCGGAAGCAGCCAAGCCGCCAGCATGACACTGTCGAGCACGTGTAGCATTTCGCCCGGATTCTGGAAGTCCTCATGACGCGAGAGCGTGGCGTTCTTCGTGATTGCGCCGACAATCGAGCTAAGGCACATTAGCGCAGAACTGGTTGCGATGCACTGCCGTAAAGGCATCTGGCAAACTCTCTGCAGCAGAGGTACGAGAATGACGCCGCCTCCGATGCCAAGCAGGCCTGCAAAGAAGCCCATGATCCCGCCAACAGTGCCTGTGCGCGGCAGACTGACACATGGCGGCGTTGGTTCCTCGCCACCGTTTCTGGCGAAGATACGAATGAGATTCATGGCAATGACATAGAGCAAAAACGCCCCGAAGACCCGTTGCAGTGTTTTGCCATCTACTCCGGGAATGGTTCGCCCATCAAACACATCGCTGGCCAATACGCCCACAATGATGAAGACAACTGCAAATGGCAGGAGTTTGCCGAGTACGTCCCATTGCACTGCCCCAGCGACCCAATGACGGTATGCAGCTGGTGCCGCTACAAAGATGTTGATGATCATCGCAGCCGCTTGATACAGATGCTGATTTGGACCGAATACGATCGCGAGTGCCGGAATGATCAAAAGCGAGCCACCGATACCAA
The DNA here is from genome assembly GCA_003562195.1 of Phycisphaeraceae bacterium. Lineage (GTDB taxonomy): Bacteria > Planctomycetota > Phycisphaerae > Phycisphaerales > SM1A02 > PWVT01. Next base: position 9,509 of record PWVT01000244.1, read on the forward strand.
ACAGGCCACCGAGCATGCCGGCGAGCAGTCCGACAATTATCAAGGTCAGAATCTCTGTGAGACTGATCAGCACGGCGGAGCAGTGTAGGGCAAATGTGAGAAACTGCGAATGGGGTGCATTGTCTTTGGCCAATAACATGACAATTGATGCACGCGGAATGCGAGTTTATTGACGTGGGAGAATGAAACACCCCAGACCTCAAAATCGGAACGAATGTGACAAGCCATCGTGAGCGGGCAATTTGGGTGTCATTCTGCTTGCGACCGGTTCAAGCCCGGGGTATGTTTTCCGCTCAACGCAGTACCTCTGTTGCGTTTCGGTGTCACGCCTGTGGTGGGCAGGCCCGGAACCGAGGTGATGCGTCAATCAGACAGGGAAGTGGAACTGAATACATGAATAAGCATGCACCCAACGCTGTCGCGCGTTTACGCGCGCATCAAAATCGAATCACACTCGCAGTACTCGCTGGTGCAGTCATCGTAACATCTGCTGCAATCGCAGGGACGGTGTTTGTGACAAACGGCGCTGCGCCAGCATTGCTGGTCGTCAGCGAGTACGACCCGCAATCTGCGGACAAAGAAATCATCCTCGATGCGCCCTCGTTACCTATACCTAAGGCGGGCGGTACAAAACACGCTCTTGAACCCAAGCAGGTTGAAGTTAGCCAAGCCCCAGTCCAAAAGGAAGAGATTCGTTGGTTTAACAATCGACCAATCCGACCGGCTCGAACAATGTCGATGCTCGTCACCGCCTATAGTCCCGATGAACGTTCGTGCGGAAAGTGGGCCGACGGCATTACGGCCAGTGGCTACTCTGTGTGGACCAATGGGATGAAGTCCGTTGCCGCAGATACGAGCATCCTTCCATTTGGCTCATTGGTGTCAATCCCTGGCTATGACAACGAAAACGTCGTACCTGTTCTGGACCGTGGGGGAGCAATCAGAGGCAATCGACTGGATGTGCTTTATCCGACACACGAACGCGCATTGCAGTGGGGCGTACAGCGGTTGGAAGTGACCATCTGGGAGTATGCAGACGGCAAGCCCAACGGGTTCCGCCAGAACCATCGCCGTCGATAATCATTCTTACGATCCGATGATCCACAACACCGCACTTTTTCCTTACAATCTTCGGCGTGATTAGCCGGGTCAACAGTTTTATCCTGCAGGGAATCGATGCTTCGGCGTGTGAAATCGAGGCAGACCTCAGCCCGGTTGGGCTTCCCAAGACCACCATCGTAGGGTTGCCTGACGTTGCCGTGAAAGAATCCACTGAGCGAGTGCGCACTGCATTGCTCAACAGTGGCTACCGTTTCCCACAAACACGATTGACGATCAATCTCGCACCGGCTGACCTCAAAAAGGAAGGTCCCGTGTATGACCTTCCGATTGCGGTGTCGTTGCTCATTGCAGACGGCACCATCGAACCGTCCGGTGGGGATGACGGTCGGCCGAAGATTGAGGAATATCTCATAGGTGGCGAACTTGCGTTGGATGGTCGCGTGCGATCGATTCGTGGGGTGATCAGTCTCGCGCTGCTCGCCAAGCATGCAGGCGTTCGTGGTGTGATTGTTCCTCACGAGAATGCAGCCGAAGCTGCATCAGTCGACGGTATCGAGGTGCTCGCCGTGCGCAATCTTGCGGAAGTGGTCAGTCTCTTCAATGGCCAGTTGCGCATCGAACCACATCCCACGATTGATGCTGACACGCTTGTTGCGGAGGCACACCCGACAGTGGATTTCGGTGATGTGCGCGGTCAGGAAGCTGCGAAACGTGCCATCACCATCGCAGCAGCAGGAGATCACAATATCGTGATGCTCGGGCCTGCAGGGACTGGTAAGACGATGATGGCCAAGGCGTTGCCTGGCATTTTGCCAAAACTCACGCGGGACGAAGTGCTTGAAGTCACACGCATCTACTCCAGCGTTGGCCGAATCCCTTCAGGTCAGCCGCTTGTTCTTCGGCGTCCAGTGCGCACGCCGCACCATACAGCTTCGTCGCCGGCAATCATTGGTGGCGGAACCGTTCCGCGCCCCGGCGATGTGAGTCTCGCACATCGCGGCGTGTTGTTTCTCGATGAAATGCCCGAGTTCAGCCGCACAGTGCTGGAGACATTGCGACAACCCTTGGAGGACGGCTGCGTAACGATCGCCCGCGCGCACGGCTCGGTCAAGTTCCCCGCAGAATTCATGCTTGTTGCTGCACTGAATCCGACGCCGAAGGGGCATATGGCTACGGATGAGGCTGGCCAACGTGATATGGAACGGTATCTGGCCAAAATTTCCGGACCGTTGATTGACCGGATTGACATTCACGTTGAAGTTCCTGCAGTGCCCTACAAGCAATTGACTTCACAAGCACGCGGAACCGACACCTCAACGATGCGAAACCAGGTGCTCACAGCTCGCGCAATTCAAACACGACGACATCCGGGCAGAACGAATTCACAACTCAGCGGCAAACAGCTTGACCGCTTTGCTGCGCTCGATGACCACGGGCAGGAGATGCTCGGTCAAGCCATGCGCGAACTCGGTCTCAGCGCCCGGGCTTACGACAAGATTCGTCGGGTGGCGAGAACAATTGCAGATCTTGAAGGATCTCAGCGCATTGAATCGCAACACGTTGGCGAAGCAGTGCAGTATCGTTTGTTGGATCGAATGATATAAGCGTAAATCACGTATCAGCCGCCGAGAATCGCGCTGATTCGATCCAGCACATCATCATCCAGCACAATCTCGCTCGCGCGTGCGTTCTCGATGATCTGCTCCGGCTTCGTCGCTCCGATGATGGTGCTCGTCATGTCCGGTCGGCGAAGGCACCACGCCAGAGCGAGGTTCGACATTGGCACACCGAGTCCGTCGGCAAGCTTGGAGAGCTTCCGTACGATCTCCAGATTCTTCTCTGTCATGCGCGGTTTAAGAAACTGACCAGCTTTGTCATCCGTCGCGCGACTACCCTCGGGTACGCTGTCGTTGTACTTGCCGGTCAGTAATCCCTCAGCTAGCGGCGAGAAGCAGACGATGCCCAGTCCAAGTTCACTACACGTGGGAAACACATCGTGCTCCCAGTTGCGGTCGAGCATGTTGTACAGCGGTTGATCGCTCACCGGACGATGCCAGCCGTGATCTTCGCAGATGGACACTGCTTCGGCGATCTGATCAGAGGTCCATTCACTGACGCCCCAGTACAGCACCTTGCCTTGCACGATCAAATCATTCATCGCGCGGCATGTTTCCAGGACCGGCGTCTCGGCATCAAAGCGATGGCACTGATAGAGATCGATGTAATCGGTCCCGAGCCGATTGAGCGAGGCATGGCACTGCTCAAAGATGTGCTTGCGGCTGAGGCCCCGATCATTCGCCCCTTCAAACGGCCAGTCCTTCTGAAACGGCCAGTAGACTTTCGTCGCCAGTACATAGGTGTCGCGTTGAAAGACCTTCAGCGACTTGCCGACTGTTACTTCCGCTTGTCCTCGGCCGTACACATTGGCGGTGTCGAAGAAATTGATGCCGTGGTCGTACGCCACTCGGTGCAATCGGTCAGCGTACTCCTGATCCATATCGTTCAGCGTCAGCCATGATCCGTAGCCGATTTCGGACACCTTGACGCCCCACATTCCCAGTCGGCGATATTTCATCTCGTCGTATGCTCCGCTTGAC
>PWVT01000228.1 GCA_003562195.1 Phycisphaeraceae bacterium
CTCTTCCGATCTCAAGTACGTCTCGTGGCAGTTGTGAGACGCGGTTGCGGTCAATATGAGAGGATGCACGAAGGAATGAGCACAAGTGAACAACTGATCCAGCGACGCGAAGCTGTCGTCCCGCGTGCGGTAGCAAGGTTTGCCGCCAATGCCACGGCTGACTCGGCCAATGGCGCCATGATCACTGATGCCGACGGTCGAGAGATGATCGACTTTGCCGGCGGGATCGGCGTGATGAACGTCGGCCACTGCGATGACAATGTCGTCAATGCAATCTGTGAGCAGGCAAAGAAACTAACGCACGGCTGCATTCATGTTTCTACCTATGAGCCGTATGTGCAATTGTGCGAGAAACTGGTCGAACTCTTTCCGCATGGCGACAAGGGCACGAAGGCGATGTTGGTCAACTCCGGTGCGGAGGCGGTGGAGAACGCCATCAAGTTCGCCCGCCAGGCCACGAAACGACCGGCAATCATTGCGTTTTCCGAGGGCTTCCATGGCCGCACGCTTTTGTGTACCACGCTGACAAGCAAGACCGGCTACAAGAGCGGCTGCGGACCGTTTGCCCCGGAAGTGTATCGCCTGCCCTATCCCAACCAGTTCCGATCCGGCCGCGAGTTGGATTCTGCTGCGTTTGTTGAGCGAGAGTTGGCGCGGTTGCGCGATGCCTTCGTCAGCATGGTCCGCGCGGAGGACGTGGCAGCGATCATTCTTGAAGTGGTCCAGGGCGAAGGCGGTTTCTGTGTCGCACCGCAAGCGTATCTCAAGGGCTTGCGACAGATTTGCGATGAGCACGGCATCATGCTGATTTTCGATGAAGTGCAGTCGGGCTTCTGTCGCACTGGAAAGTGGGCGGCGTATCAGCACTTTGATGTCACGCCTGACATTTCCACATGGGCGAAGTCGATGGGCGGAGGGATGCCCATCTCCGCGGTGATCGGCAAAACCGAGGTGATGGATGCAGCTCTTCCCGGTACGTGCGGCGGAACCTATGGCGGAAATCCCATTGCCTGCGCTGCGTCGCTTGCAGCGATCGAATCAATGCAGAACCACGATATGAACTCCCGCGCAATCGAGATCGGCACGCGCGTCAAGCAACGCTTCGAGCAGATTCGAGACAAGTGCAACTGGGTTGCCGATGTGCGCGGCCTCGGGGCGATGCAGGCCATTGTTTTTGGTGAGCATGGCAAACCCGATGTTCCCGCACCCGTCATGGTGCGGCAGGCCCTTGATGGCTGCATCGCACGCGGTGTGCTGGCCATCCCGGCTGGTGCAGCGGGGACGACCATTCGTGTGCTTTCACCACTGGTGATTACGGATGAGCAGCTTGATCGCGGGTTGAACATTCTCGAAGAGGAAGTTCTCAAGGCCGTTGCAGCCATCCAGCACACCAATGGTGAAGCACCTGCCAAGCAGCCCGCGCTGGGTGTTCGACGATAATTGCACGACACTTGCTATTACCATTGATTGACTCATGACACCATTCGCCATTGCCGGCCTACAACTTCACCTTTCCGCCCAGCACCACAATCTGGATAATATCCTCGCGCGGATGGAGACGCTCATGTTTCTCTATCCGTGGGTGCAGATGGTGGTTGTCAGTGAACTGGCGACGTTTGGTGGGTTCACCGGCCACGCCCAGCCCCTGCCGAGTCCTGCGGAAGAGTCGTACCGCGAGTTTGCGGAGCGGCACAAGATCTGGCTGGTTCCCGGATCATTTTTCGAACAGGCGGATGGTGTGGTGTACAACACCGCACCGGTGATCAATCCCGATGGTGAAGTGATCGCTCGCTATCACAAGCTGTTCCCATTTCTGCCATATGAAACAGGCGTTGAGGCAGGCAGCGAGTTTTGCGTGTTTGATATTCCGGAAGTCGGTCGCTTCGGATTGAGCATCTGCTACGACATGTGGTTCCCGGAAACATCGCGCACGCTCGCGTCAATGGGGGTTGAGGTCATTATTCACCCGACGTTGACCAACTCGATTGACCGCGATGTGGAACTGGCGATCGCGCGCACGACCGCAGCGACGAATCAGTGCTTTGTCATCGATATCAACGGTTCTGGTGACCTGGGGACTGGCCAGTCCATTGTGGTCGGGCCGATGGGGGATGTGCTTTACAAGGCGGGGCACGGTCAAGAAATGATTCCGATCGAGATTGACTTGGAACGCGCCCGACGCGCAAGAGAGGTCGGTCTGCGCGGCCTTGGACAACCGCTCAAGAGTTTTCGTGACAGCAAGATTGATTTTCAGGTCTACAAGGACTGCCCGCGCTGCCAAGAGTATCTGAGTACGCTTGGTCCGTTGGAGAAACCGCTGCGCGGCTCGCGCGCGGGGCTGACGGTCGGACCCATCAATGGCACCGAATCTAACGAGCCAGATGTCACTCCACCGCCAACACAATGAAGGATCACCAATGACCACGGCAGGTACCCCATCGCAAAGCGCTCACGGCGACACCGGTACGCCCGTGGTGGCTGCTCGCAAACCGCGAACGCATCCATACGATGCCGGTCAACTCCGCCGAGATACGTGGAACGATCTGCAGTTTCATTCGCATTGGCTCCGAGAAATGGCGCAACAGAGCAATGGCTTGGCTGAGCCGAAGAACGCCGTCGCGCACGAACTTGAAGTGCTTCGACGGCTGGAAGCGTATTGGGCGTTTCCCGGCGTGAAAGTCATCGATGAGCTTGCGGAACTGTTCGATCGAAAACAATACGACCTGCTCTCCACGCGATCTCGGGAGGTCGCGCGGATGCTGCTCAGCGATTCCTATCGCACCGCACGCCATCACAGTGATTATCGAAATGGTGAGCAAAGGTCGCGAGATCATGGGCAACGCAGGTCACGCCATCACAAAGAGCAGTTGATGGACCATCACGAGGATTCGAGGCCGTACTTTGAAGTGTTATTCGTCGATGATATTGACGATGACGAGCACGATGAACTCTGCGAAGCTCTGCACGAGTTACGCCGTGACGATGATGAATTCATTTATGATGTTGTGTTTGCACGCAGTTTTGAGGACGCGGCGATTGCACTACTGTTCAATCACACGATCCAGGCATGCGTGTTTCGGTACAACATTTCCTTCCGCACCGGCAACCATCATCCGATTTTCAATCGCTATTTGGAGATGATGAAGGCGGAGAAGCCGGCTCGTGTGTACGGTCTGGAGCGAAGTTTGGAACTCGGCCGCATCGCCAAAGAGCTGCGGCCCGAGGTGGACCTGTTTCTCGTGACCGACGCGACCATCGAGGACGTCGCCGGGCGGCTCGGCCGCAACTTCGGTCGCGTGTTCTATCGCCTCAACAACTATCTCGAACTTCATCTGAGTATCCTCAAGGGTATTCGCTCCCGCTACGAAACGCCTTTCTTTGATGCGTTGCGAAAGTATGCTCGCAAGCCCACTGGTGTGTTTCACGCGCTGCCGATCGCACGTGGTAAGTCCATCACCAATACGCATTGGGTGAAGGACATGGGGCGGTTTTACGGCCCCAACATTTTTCTTGCGGAAAC
>PWVT01000152.1 GCA_003562195.1 Phycisphaeraceae bacterium
GGCTCGCATCGTGCGAGCCATATTTTTTCGTCTGTCAATGTAGAGAAGAACCATCGATCAGCGCGTTGCTATTGTCACCGGTGCAAGCCGAGGAATTGGAGCCGCCATCGCCAAGCGCCTGGCAGCGGATGGGCATTTCGTTGTATTGGTCAGTCGGACCGAATCATCTTTAGATGAGGTTCGCCGTTGCATCGAAGCCAATGGCGGCAAAGCGGAAACGCGCGTTTGTGACATTGGTGATGGCCAATCGCTCGCTGCATTGATTGAATCCGTGGCGGCTGATTATGGCCGCTTGGACATTCTCGTGAACAACGCGGGCATTACACGTGATGGCCTCATGCTCCGTATGAGTGATGAGGACTTCGATGACGTCATTCGTGTGAACCTTCGTTCGGCGTTTGTAGCATGCCGCGCGGCAGCCCGGCCGATGATGCGCGGCCGCTTTGGCCGGGTGATCAATATCGGTTCAGTGACGGGAGTGATGGGCAATTCCGGACAAGCGAACTATGCCGCAGCGAAAGCCGGTCTGGCAGGACTGACCAAGACTTTTGCAAAGGAGTTCGGTTCCAAGGGCATTACTGCAAATGTGATTGCACCGGGCTTTATCGAAACCGCCATGATCGATCAGCTTCCGGCGGATGTGATGGATCAGATGCGGAAGAACCTCCCTGTGCGCAGATTCGGCAAGCCGGAAGAAATCGCCCACGCGGTGTCATTTCTCGCGTCAGATCTAGCTGGCTACATGACCGGACAGGTGATGGTGATTGACGGGGGCATGGTGTGTTGAATCGTGTTGACTACAATTGGGGCTGTCTGGCCATTTTGTCGGCAAGGCATTAGAATCCCAACTACTACAGATTTGCCCGACTCGACTGAGTCGATTCTTTTTCATTTCAGGAGATACTGCCGTGACGGAAGCTGAGATCGAAGCCAAGGTGACCGAGATCGTCGCCGAACAAATGGGCGTTGACAAGAGCGAGATCAGCCGCGACACAAGCTTTGCAAACGATCTCAACGCCGACAGTCTCGACACCGTGGAACTGGTGATGGAGTTGGAAGACGAGTTCGAGACCTCAATCCCCGATGAGGAAGCCGAGAAGATCCAAACAGTCGGCCAAGCCATTAACTTCATCATGCAAAATGCCAACAAGTAAGGCAGGCCTGGAGACGTGTTGATGCGTGCATGTAGATGTCGAGTCATTGACGTCGCGTTGTCCTTGTATCACCACCTTCAACAGGCACGAGAGCCATTCCTATGAGACGTCGCGTAGTGATCACGGGATTGGGTGCAGTGACGGATATCGGGACTGATGTCCCGTCGATGTGGTCGTCCATGATGGAAGGTCGCTCAGGTATCAGCACAATCACAGCGTTCCCCCAAGATGAGCAGTGGCCGGTTCTGATCGCTGGAGAAGTTCGTGATTGGGACCCCGGCGATGTAGTAGGGCATCGTGAAGCACGCCGGATCGATCGATTTTGCCTGCTTGGCATCTGTGCTGCCGAAGAGGCGGCGCGTGACTCCGGTATCGACTTTACAATCGGCGACCCGTATCGTCGCGGCGTCGTCATTGGATCAGGTATTGGTGGAATCCTCACCATTGAAGAAGGAAACGCCAGGCTCATTGCTGGGGGACCACGAAAGATCAGCCCCTTTACAGTTCCCAAGCTGATGGTCAACGCGTGTGCGGGTAATGTGTCGATTCGGCACAATCTACGAGGGGCAAACTCCGCAACCGCCACGGCCTGTGCCACAGGTGGGCACGCGATCGGCTCTGCATTTCATATGATCCAGCGTGATGATGCAGACGTGATGTTTGCTGGTGGAGCTGAGGCGGCGATTTCCCCGCTTTGTATCGGGTCATTCGCTTCGATGAAGGCGTTGTCAGTTCGTAATAACGAACCAACCAAGGCATCGCGTCCCTTCGACCGAGATCGAGACGGCTTTGTACTTGCCGAGGGAGCCGCAGTTGTCATCCTTGAAGAACTCGAGCATGCCAAGGCACGTGGGGCAAGCATATATGCGGAGTTGCTCGGTTATGGAACCTCAGCTGATGCGTCGCATATTGCAGCTCCTGATCCGAAGGGAACCGGGGCGTATCACGCCATGAGGACTGCGCTGCATGATGCCAATGTCAATCTCGATCAGATTGATCACATCAACGCACACGGCACCTCAACTCCACTAGGCGATGAGGCAGAAGTGTTTGCAGTCATGTCTCTCTTCGGCGAACACGCGTCCAAGCTCACGATGAGTTCCACCAAGTCCATGACTGGTCATACGCTGGGTGCAGCGGGTGGTGTGGAATCACTGGCCGTCGTGCTCGCGCTCAAGAACCAGATCGTCCCCCCGACGATCAATCTGGACAACCCGGATGACGGCTTCAAGCTGGACTTTGTCGCGCATACCCCTCAAGAAAGGCCAGTACGCTACGCATTGAACAATTCTTTTGGCTTCGGCGGTCATAATGTATGCTTGGCTTTTGGCGTGTATGACGGCACGTAAAACAGCATCCAGACGGCATTCTTCACTAAAATGGAAAGCTCAGTTCGGCATATCCGAGCACACTGTCACGGCCGGGATTGTTGCGATGGGTATTGGCATTGGAAATGTGATGCCAGCGCGCCCCGAGAAACAGTCGCGCATCGTCACCGAGATCGAAACTCACCCCGAGACCAGCGTGCGGCACAAAATTGAAGTGTGACCCATCCTGCGGCACACGCTTGGAAGTACCCAGTAAGCCAGCTCCTGCATCGGCATACAACGACCATGTGTCGCGTATGACAAAGTGATGGCGAAATGTCAGGTTGATGTTGCCGCCAAGTGCATCTTTTCCGGATTGATCGAAGTAGATTGCGTTGACTTCTGCAACGATGCTGAGATTGTCAACGAAGAAGTACGTGATACCGAATCCACTCTGGTACAAGCGATTGTCTGCATTCGTGACGTCTATGGCAGATCCGGCACTCAGATGCCAGCGATAGCTGTGACCTTCACCGAACGCAGGGGGTGCTATGTCGGAAAGCCGTGGGGTTTCCGTATGGCTTTCATCCACAGCAGGATCGTACGTGAATGTCAGATTTGCAGATTCAGTCAGAGTAGCTCGCAATGTGTTTGGTTCGGTGTGTGAAGCAACCGTAGCGCACACGAGCAGCATCAATGATTCATTTATCACTTTATGGATTCCAAGCAGGGGATGGATCGCGCAGCGTATGAACTCAGCACAATTTCATCAAGTGTGGTTGCTGCGCCAACGAAGGCGCAAAAAAACCGCCGCCCGAACGCTCCGACACTTCCGGACGGCGGCACGCCACGGCCGAGGCCGTGAAAGGTTCCAGATGCACAGTAGTGTCGTCCAGCCGGTCCGGTCAATGCCTGCAAAGCCACTTCAACGACATTTTGATCGGAACATGCAGGGAGCGAGCGCCAGTGCGGTTTGTAAACTGTTCGGTAACCCCAATGAATGTGGATAACTTGTCGGTTGCTCTGTCAATGATTCTGCAACGATTGCCTTTCAGTGCCCACCACGTGCTCCAGAACGCCACCAACGGCTGTCAGAGCGGCTTTCGTTGCTCGTTGAAGTCGAATCAGGTCGCGGATGAGCTGTGGTCTGCGGATGAGAGCCGCGCCTACACGGCTGATTTTCGTGCGACCGAAAGTATCGACCCAGGTCTCAATTCCATCTGGGAGCGATTGAGTAGCATCGTCGCTTACGCCACGGACAATCAGCCATCTCGCCTTGACCTGTTCAGCAGCGTCGGCGAAGGCGACGGACTCCTGATCGATCAGATCAACCCCTCGCTCGTGGCCAAGTGCCTGTTTGGCGGCCGGTGAAAGGATCGTTGTGTCGGTCGAGGTCATCATGGCAGTCGGAAGTCCGGGAAAGGTCGATTCAACCGGCCAGGTCGGTGTCCATTGCCGCGCGTCTTCGGCGATGACACGTGAAATGATGTACGCCGTGCCCACATCCAGTCCCTGCCGGGCTGCCCCGGCCACACCGGCCAACACGATGTCGCGGCCAGTGGGGGTATGTTGTTCGAACCATCGAATGACGCCTGTGCTGCTGGGGCCGCAACAGTGAAAATCACATGCAGAGAGCGCCGAACAGCGCTGTAGCACTGTTCGCTCGATGTGCAGTGGGCATAGGACAATCGTTGCCGGATGGCTCGACATGCCTCCAGAGTAACAGCATGCGTGCAATCAGCGCGACCAGGTGCTGTTGGGGTCCACCATCATGATTTGCATTGGAGAGGAAAAGTCGATTTTATCAAGTGGTAACTCTGGGAACAGTTCGGAGATGCGTTCCGCGCTCATCAGTGCAGCGATCTCTGAACCATCCACAGCATCGTAGATTGAAAACCGCGGTCCGCCATCCGTGGCGAAGACGCGGATGTGATACGTGCGATGTTCCAGTTCCCCAATGCTCCGCAAGCCCTCGTGTGGGTCAACTGAGTATCGATCTAGTGCTGGCTGATCGACATCAGCGTGATCCAAGAGCAGTCCATCAGCACCGCTATGCATGGGGACGAAAACGCTCGCCATGACGACAAACGCAGCGCACATGGCAAGTCCCGCGAGGATTCGCTGGAGATTCGGGGCAGATGCCTTCATAACGGGCTTATCGGCTGAGTTGACACGGTGAATCAGTGCGAGTGACTTTTTTTCGAATGCCTTGTCGAATCGCAGGAATTGCGTATTATGTACGGCCCTGTCGATGACCCCATCGTCTAGTCAGGTCTAGGACACCAGGTTTTCATCCTGGGAACAGGGGTTCAAATCCCCTTGGGGTCGCTTCTGTTAGGAAATTGATAGACTACCTGTCGTGTGCACCGCCAATCGACTAACACAATGTGAGAATCGGGCTCGTCGAGAGACGAGCCCGATTTTCTTGCGAGCCACAATTTGAGCCAGACGACGGCCTTGCACTTTCACGACGTGTAGATGATGTCGCCTTGGGCATCGGGTTTCAATCCACGCTTCCGCATGGGGAGCGACGAGGTTCCGGCCTACGCCGCAGACCGGCTTGTTCGTGTTTCAATCCGCGCTCGTGCGGAGAGCGCCCGCTGTCTCGCATCGCGCAAGATTGAACTCGGCGAACTCGACAACAAGGACATTGTCGCCTACGACGCGACCGCCTACGACCTCATCCTGCGCCGGGCGAAGCCCGAAGTAAGGTTGCCGTCGTATGTCGTTTTGGGGTCGCTTTTCGCTCGGCGGAGTGCATGCTCCGCTTTTTCCTGTTTTTGCCTTGATGGAACAATCGTCAGATATTCACCATTGCCGATCCGTTTAGTCGGCTACGATTTCTGCAGTGTCTCGAAAGGAGAGCGACGTGTGTCCGGGCGTACGAAACAACGGGAGTGTGCATGAAGATCTCGCCGATCAGCGTCCTGTGTGTCGACGACAATGATCTGGTTGCTGAGGGGCTTCGAATCAAGCTGACTTCAGCGGAAGATTTTCATTGGATAGGTCATTTGGCGACCGCTGAGCAGCTCGTGGAGACTGCCTATCGCTTGCAGCCGCAGGTAGTGTTGCTGGATATCGATATGCCCGGCCGAGATCCGTTTCAGGCATTACAGCAACTGAGCGAACTGCTACCGAGCGTGCGTGTCGTTATGCTGAGTGGCTACGTGCAGCATGGGCTGATCGACCGTGCCATCGAATCAGGGGCGTGGGGGTATGTCTCGAAACATCAGGGAGCCGATAGTATTCTCTCGGCCATTCGCCAAGTAGCGCAAGGTGAGTTCACGCTCGGTCATGACGTTGAAGAAGAGTATCGCAGGCATTAGCGTGCAGCGGATCGCGGAATCATGCGTGCATTGCAATTCATCTCCATTTTGGCACTGACGTGCGGGCTGCTGCTTGGGGCTCCGCAGCCGCTCACAGAGCAGCAACAGGCACGGCTGGATACCGCGCGCGATGGCCACGATCACCGTGATGAGGCCTTCATGGCACTGTTGGAAAATGTGCGCACGTGGACGAGCGCATTGGCGGATGAGCCGGTTCGTTTGCAATTTTCACCCGATGCAATGATTGCCGAACCGGATGCGTTTCGTGGTGACCTCGTTGCTGTTGAGGGGCGACTAGAGCAGCGAAGTCATTTGCAGCGCGTGTACGAAGATGTGGAGGAGTGGTTCGTGCGCTTGGACGATCAGACGCCAATCATCGTGTTTGTCGTGAACGCGTCGGACCATGCTGGTATCCAGCATGGGCGCACCGTTTCATTGATTGCCCGCTTCTACAAACGTATCGATGCCATTGACCGCATGGGTATTGAGCGAAGCTATGCAGCGTTCGTGGCTGCGCATCCGCGCGAGGTGCTAAGCCACACTCAAGGCACGATGCTACGACTGTGGGTTGTCGCCGCACCGGTGGCGGCGTTGCTCGTGGCATTCGGGCTTCTGATGGTCTTTATTCGCCGCAATCGACGAAGTATGACCAAGCCGCATGTTTCCGTCTATCCTGATGCCGAGTTGGATGATTCGGTGGACTTGCCTGATGATCCAGCCGAAGCGTTGGCAGAGTTGCAGCGCCGCGCCAGGATGTAGCCAATCATGCCCACTCTCAACGTCACACTTCCAACAGCGCGATATGCCATCGAGATTCAATCCGGCGCACTCGCGAAGCTCGGCGAGATGCTCGCGCCAATGTTGCCGCAGCACCGGGCCTTGTTGGTGGTGGATTCCACGATCGCAGCGACGCACGGGAAGATGGCTGAGCAGTCACTGTATGCAGCCGGCTACGATGTTGCGACAGTACATGCTGTCGCCAAGGAAACACAAAAGACACTCCAGGCCGTGCAGCGCATTTACAACGTCATGCTCGGCCAGCGGCTTGAGCGTACCAGCCCGGTCATTGCTCTCGGTGGGGGACTGGTCGGCGATGTCGCAGGATTCGCTGCCGCGACGTTCTTACGTGGTGTCCCGTTGGTGCAAGTGCCGACGACGCTGCTGGCAATGGTCGATGCGGCCATCGGAGGAAAAACCGCAGTCAACGCGCCGCTCCCTGATGGTGGGTTGGGGAAGAACCTGATCGGAGCGTTCTGGCAGCCGCGATTCGTCCTCTCCGACCCGCAGGTGCTGCAGACCCTCGACATCCGTCATTTGCGATGTGGCCTTGCTGAATCAATCAAGCATGCACTGATAGGCGATGCCGAACTTCTCGCTGTAATTGCAGCAGAGTCTCCACAACTGCTCGCACATGATATGGATGCGTTGACTCACCTTATCGCCCGGAGTGCTGCTGTGAAAGTTTCAATCATCCAGCAGGACGAACGCGAAACGGGGCAGCGAGCGCTGCTGAATCTCGGGCATACATTCGCACATGCCATTGAGCCAATCAGCGAGCTTGATCTGCAGCATGGCGAGGCCGTCGCAGTGGGGTTGTGTGCGGCTACGCACTGTGCAACTTTGTTGGGTAAGTGCGATGTGGCGTATGCGAAACACATCACGGAGGTGATACACGCTACTGGTCTCCCTGCACGTGTGCGGCAGCCAGTTGGGTACGAACCGCTTTTACACGCAATGATGTACGACAAGAAGATACTTGATGGCAAATTGCGGTTGGTGTTGCCAAATGGAGACGGTTCGTGCGAGCTCGTTCACGATGTACCGATTGACATCGTCAGGCAGGCGTGGACACATGTCGGCGCAGCGTGAGTCTTAGGGCGACTCAGGCCAATTCCTGCAACAGCGACCAGCATCGTTTCACGTGGTGATGTTCTGTCATTGTAGCACCGATCGCCATGCGCAGGACGAATCGGTCGCGCAGAACCGTATGAGTCAAGAACACCTTGCCGCTGGCATTGGCGGCATTGAGCAACTGACGCGTCGCGTCATCGCCGATGCGCAAGCAAAAACACACAAGATTCAGTTCCGGCTGAATGACCAACTCGAACCGCGGGTCGGCCTTTACCCACTCGGCAAACTCCTTTGCGAGACTGACGCTGTGGCGAACATGCTGCTGGATGCCATGCACACCATAGTGGCGAATGACCATCCACAACTTCAATGCGCGAAAGCGCCGCCCAAGCGGGATTTGCCAGTCACGATAATCGATCACTGCGCCAGATTCGGTGGCCTTGTTGCGGAGGTATTCGGGAAGGATACTCAGGGATTTGGTCAGGTTGAGCGTGTCTGCGACAAAGAAGCAGTCACAGTCGAAGTTTGTCAGCATCCATTTATGCGGGTTGAAGCAGTAACTGTCGGCCAATGCCAACCCGTTATGAATGTGTCGAAATTCAGGACACACAGCAGCCGTGCCACTCATGGCAGCGTCGACATGAAGCCAGATATGCTCATCTGAAGCCGCAACCTGACCGATTGCCGGAAGCGGATCAAATGCATTTGATGACGTCGTGCCGATGGTGGCGCACACGAAAAATGGCACGTTGCCAGCATGACGATCGCGAGCAATGGCCTGCTCAAGCAGGTCTGGTCGCATCGCATAGGTGTCATCGACGTCGATCATGCGTAGGTTGTTTTCACCGATCCCCGCGATCCTCACGGCCTTCTCTATCGATGAGTGGGCCTGATTGGAACAGTAAGCCACGAGATTGCTTGCCGGATCATCGCCAGATTCGTGCTTGGCCGTAACGCGTTCTCTCGCAGCCAGCAGCGCACACAAAGTCGCGCTCGATGCTGTATCCTGAATCACTCCGCCACCGCCGTTGTTTGGGTGAAACTTCTGCGGGAGCTCGAGCATGCGCGCCACCCAATCCATCATGTGCGTTTCCAGTTCGGTACATGCCGGACTGGTTGACCAAAGCATTCCTTGTACTCCCAAACCTGCTGAGAGTAACTCGCCCAGGATGGCTGGGCCGCTCGAATTGGCAGGAAAGTAGCCAAAGAAATTTGGTGATTGCCAGTGGGTTAGGCCAGGGACGATCAGCGAATCAAGGTCATTCATCACTGCGTCAAAGGGTTCACCATACATTGGCGGCTGTTCGGGCAACGCGTTGCGCAAAGCGCCGGGTTGTGATCGTGACTGCACCGGGAAGTCTGCGACCCGTTCCATGTATGAAGCAATCCACTCAATCACCTCGTGTCCGCGACGGCGAAACTCGTCCGGACTCATGTGTTGCGGTGGCTTGCTCACGAGTACCGTAGCCACTTGAGCAATTCCATCGGCGATGGCGGCTTGCCGGTCATGAGCACTCCGATGCGGAAGATGCGTGCAGCCATCCACACCATTATGAAAACTCCAAGAAAGCCCACCGCTGTAGCGGTGAGAATCTGAATGAGGGGGATGGCTTCAGCGGAGGTGACGCGAAGGATCATGACAAAAGGCGTCAATACCGGAATGTAGCTTGTCACCACCGCAAGAATCCCGTTCGGACTTTGGCTGACGGGTACGAACAGAATCATCGGGACGAACAGCACCAGCATCGCAGGGGTCACCAGCGAATGGGCTTCCTGGAGATCGCTGACCGCACTGCCAATCGCAGCCATAATCGCTGCGACCATAAAGTATGCCATGAAAAAGTACATGACGAGGTAGAGAATCATTGCTGGCTCAATAAAGTCCGCCATGGCAAAGTACACCAGTGCCGCCACTCCAAGGGCGCTGTACACCGATATCGTGAATAAGCCGACAATCGCCTGCCCGAAGATCTTGCCAGCCATAAGTTGCATGGGGCTGATAGCGCTCAGCAACACTTCCATGACCTTGTTCGATTTTTCCTCGATGGTGCTGGTCAGCAGGTAGTTGCCGCTGGCGAATGCGCAAATCCACAGCAGGATCATGAACACCATGGGCAGGGCCTTCTGAAACTCAATGCCGGCCGCCGCCTCGCCGTCCTCGGTCAATCGACGTGTATTAAGCCGCGGCGGCTGCATCATCGCCTGCATGTGTTCAACATCAAGCTCCGCACGTTCTGCACGTGCCCGTACCACCGCTTTGCCCAGTGTTCTCTGGATCGCGCTGATGTGATCCGGATTCGCTTGTGTCGCCACGAACAACGTAACGCCATCGCGTGCAGTACCGTCAAATGCGTTGTCGGTAATCACAACGACGCCAATCAGATCACCTTCCCTGACTCGGTTGCGCAATATCTCAACGTCATCATCGGATTCGTGCGGCTCGATTTCAATGTTCAACTGAACCGAGCCAACGAGACCGCCGCCACGTTCAGCTTCGGCAAGCAACTCGGAAGGATCCATGTCCTGAGCTTGTGCGGCTCGTTCGCGTGTGTCGGGAAGACGGAACAGATCTGGGTTGAACTCGATTCTGGCAGCGTCAATGACCTCTCCAGTTGGGTCCACGATTGCCAAGGTGTCATCCACAGTTGAAATGGTCGGCTTGAACAGCAGCGGCACCAGGATCATGCCACCCCAGATGAGGAGTGGAAAAATGATCGTGCCGATGATGAACGCCTTGGTCAGCGCGGTGTGTTTGAATTCGCGCCACGCAACGGCCAGAATTTTGGTCATAGGAATGATGCCGGTGTCATTGTGCTCTCAGGTCGTACGTTATGCAGCGGTTAATTCCTCTCGGGCTTTGCGGGCCGCGGCTTCGCCCTCATCCTTCATCACCAGTTGTACAAACACTTCATCCAGTGTCAGTTGTCGCAGTTCGATCGAGCGCATGGGACATGCTGCAACCATATCCTGCATCAGTCGCGCAGGGTCCGTGTTCTCGCGCACGTGAATTTCGTAACCTCGCTGGTCGGATGAAGGCACGACTTCCTGCACGCCATCGAATTGAGTGAGGTCAACAGTACCGTTCATCGGCCTTGCGACGATGGTCCGCGGATCATACTCGGCGCGAATCTCGTCCAGCGTGGCGTCAAGCAACTTCACGCCATGATTGATGAGAAAGATGCGCTCGCACAATTGCTCTGCCTGGTGCAACACATGCGTTGAAAAGATGATGGTGCGTCCATCGCGATGAAGGTCATGGATAATCTGCACCATTAACGCCGCATTGACCGGATCAAGGCCGGAAAACGGTTCGTCCAGGATGAGCAGTTCCGGGTCGTGGATCAGCGCAGCAAGAAACTGGACCTTTTGCTGCATGCCTTTGGACAGTTCGTGGCAGCGCTTACGCACGACATGAGGGAGGCCGATGCGCTCCAGCCAATCGGAAACACGATTGGACAGATCAGCCCCGCGCAGTCCCTTGAGTTGGCCGATGTAGCGGAGGAATTCACCAACGCGCATTTTACGATAGATCCCACGTTCTTCGGGCAGGTAACCGATGCGGTCCTTGGCTTTCAAGGCGCTGCCACCCAGGACCTTCACCGTGCCGACATCGGGATAAATGATCGACATGATCATGCGGATGGTTGTGCTCTTGCCCGCTCCGTTCGGACCAAGAAATCCGCACAGACTCCCACTGGGAACCTGCAAGTTCAACTGGCGTACGGCGCGCGTAGCACCAAACGTCTTGCTGACGTTCTCAATCGAGATTGCGGCGTCTGCCGAATCAGTCTTCATGAGCACGAATCACTCGTCCGAATCGTTCTCTGCGGCTTGTAGCTGCTCAGCAAGTTTCTTGATTTCTGAAGGTAGGGTGAAGATCGCGTTGTCCACGTTGTTGAACTCGATCTCTTCAAACTCCATCGTCATGTTCATGCCCATCTGATTCATGATCATGCGGTTGAACATTTTGATATCGCCATACTCGCGCCAATCTTTGAACTCCATCGTGATTGTAGCTGGTCCCATCGGCCCTTCTTGCGTGACTTCCATGCCAGCAAGGAACTTGCCTTCCACCAGGAAGTAGGCGAACTGTTCTTTGCCTTCTTTGTCCTTCATACGCACTTTGTAGCACTGCTCGTTCTTGAAGCTGGTCCGCTCGACGACCTCAAATTCCTTGAATTCCTTCTCCATTCGGAGCACGATATTGTGCATGCTCGCTTGGCCCATCATTTCTTCTGCGTCATCGCTCTCAATCAATTCGTAGCCCATCATCGGGTTTCGCATCCACGCCACGGTGCCATCTGAGCCCATGCTCACATCGCCCATGCCCGGCATGTTCTGCTTGAGGAGAAACTTGTTGGGGCTGGCGAAGTAGGATTCCATCCCGATTCGTCCCATCGGGGTGGAAACGTTGCCCTTGACCATGCTCGACTCAATTTTCTCGAGTGCTTCGCGCCCGCCGATGGCATCCATGGCTGCGGCGAAGAGCTCCTTTGCTTCCGGAAGTGGTGTCTGGGCAGCCGGGGTGATGCCAGGCATCTCGGTCTCGTCGTCGGCCAGTGCCGCGCCGGTGAGCGATAGACTCATACAAAGGGCCGCTAGAGTGGCGTGGCGAAGAGTTGGTTCGAGCGTAAGGTTCATTTGAGGTTCCTCGTGCGTTGGGAGTGTTGCGATTCAAGTTGTGGTAAGCAGGGTAGTCAAGCCGATGTGTCACGGCGACCTGAAGACCGAATCGGAGACCATCAAGTAAGCCAACCACTTCTACCCCTTCTTCGGCGACAGGTTCATCGTCTTTCGCTCGAAAGAGAGACGGGTGTGCACTGAGGACAACTGCCACCGGTCGACGAGATCAGCACTTCACTTCATCCGTCTATCCGGATGAACGGTTGAAGTGGTTGGATATCGCCGATATGATCTCCTTATGTCAAGTACCTTTCTCAAGCAACTTGAACGCCGCGTGTTGACCTTTGACGGTTCGATGGGCGCAACGCTCCAAAACATGCCCCTGACTGTTGAAGAGGACTATCTCGGCCATGAGAATTGCGTTGACCTATTGGTAAAGACGCGGCCGGAATTGATTCAGTCCATTCATGAGGGATTTCTAGCGGTGGGGGCCGATGCCGTCGAAACAGATACGTTCGGGGCCAACAAACTCGTCTTCTCCGAGTTCGATGAGCAGTGCGTGACGTGGACTCGAGACATCAACAAACAAGCTGCGGAGATTGCCCGTGCGGCGTGCGACAAGTACGCAACCAGCGAAAAGCCACGTTTTGTCATTGGGTCCATCGGTCCCGGCACGAAGCTCCTGACACTCGGCCAGGCGACATGGGACTCCATGCTCGATAGCTACGCAGAGCAATGCCGCGGGCTGATCGAAGGCGGTGCCGATGCGTTCATCATCGAGACATGTCAGGACCTCCTGCAGGTCAAGTGTGCGGTCAACGCATGCCTCAAAGCGCTTGAAGAGAACAACAAGACGCACGAAGACATTCCGATCATTGTCAGCGTCACGATTGAGA
>PWVT01000212.1 GCA_003562195.1 Phycisphaeraceae bacterium
ATCGGAAGCCGCAAGCGCCCGCATGCGGCTTCGCGCAAGTGTGCAGGTTTCACATCAATCACACATCATCACACGTGGGTGAGCAGAAATAATCGGCCTCGGCATTACCCCCAGCCGCTGAGCAGTATCAGCAGATCACTCACGTTGACCGTCCCATCGCCGTTGAGATCAGCTGGGCATGATTCACCTTCCGGGCATTCACCCCATGCGGCAAGCAGCACCAGCAGGTCTGACACATTCACCACGCAATCACCATTGAGATCAGCCAGCTTGCCGGTGTTGACCACAAAGGAATACGTGCCAACAAAGTCATTGGTGGCTCGCATCGTTATTGCATATGTGCCGGGTTCATCCAGCATCACTCGATTGCCACTGTTCGCGCACCACTGCTGATCCTCAACAAGCAGTTCGCCATCTGGCCCTTCGACGCTCCAGCGCATCGAGCATGAAGCACCAAAGGTCTCCACACACGCAATGCCCGGCTCAGCGACTGTGAGATAGTACACATCAGATCGGCCGGGCTTTTCGATATTGCCCGCACCGGGGCCGGGGACACCGTCACTCACCACTTCATCAAAGTCAATGACAAACTCATCCGGCTCGCCGACATCCCAGATGGTAAATGAGTATGTTCCAATCGCGCTTTGGTTGCCATACACCTCGATGGTGTACTCGCCTACCTGATCCAGCATCCGCAGCCCCGGGTCGAAGCTGCACATCACGTTGTTGTTGAACAGCAGTTCGCCATCTGGCGCAATGCATCGCCATTGAAGGCCACAGGGGCCAGTCAAGTTATCGAAGAACACCAGTGTTGGCTCGTTGATGGCAAGAAAATAACGATCCATCGAGCCCGGCTGCTCGATGTTTCCAGCACCGGGACCAGGCACACCATCAGCGATCACGTCTTCCAGTTCAATGGTGAATTCATCAACATCTTCAACACTGAGCACTGCAAACGAGTACTTGCCAGTCGTGGTGTTGTTTGGCTGTGTGTACACGGTAATGAGGTAGTCCCCGACCTGATCGAGCAGATGTTCGCCGGGGTCACCCGTGCAGATCGCAAAATCATCAAACACGAGCGTGCCGTCCGGTGCTTCGCACATCCATCGCACACCACATGGCCCGAAGAGTTCATCAAAATACACCAGCGTGGGTTTGGTGATCGGCAGCGTGTACTTGTCGCGGCTGCCCGGCTGCTCGATATTCCCCGCGCCCGGTCCCGGATTGTCGGGGCTGACCGTCTGGTCAACACTGATGACAAACTCATCTGGTGCTGGCACTGTCCAGACTTTGAATGAATACGTGCCTGTTGAGGTCTGGTTGCCAACCACTGTGATCGTGTACGTGCCGACCTGATCAAGTTCGCGCACACCAGGATGGCCAGAACACATGAATTGATTAGAAAATACGAATGAACCATCCGGTGCTTGCGTGGTCCAGCGAAGAGCGCATGCACTGTTCTTGTGATCGAAGAACACCGTCGTTGGCCGATCAATCACCAACGTGTAGATGTCCATCGCACCGGGCTGCTCGATATTGCCCGCCCCCGGGCCGGGATCATCCAGCGACAAGACTTGATCCAAACCAATGGTGAACTCATCCGGCTCTGGTACAGACCAAACCTTGAACGAGTATGTCCCAGTCGCGTTCTGATTGCCAAAGACCGTGATCGTGTAATCGCCAATTTGATCGAGTTCACGAACACCCGGGTGGCCAGAACACATGAATTGATTGGAAAACAGGAATGATCCATCCGGCGCTTCCGCGGTCCAGCGGATGGCGCATGAACTGTTCTTGTGATCGAAATACACGGTGGCCGCTCGCCTCACTGAGAGCGTGTAAATATCCATCGCGCCGGGTCGTTCGATGTTGCCCGCACCGGGGCCGGGCACACCATCAGACACCGTCTCGTCGATGCTGATGGTGAACTCATCGATCTGGCCATCGGCATGCACAGGCGTGCTGATCATCATGGCCAGCAGCGCCATGCCGCTGACCGTTGCAGTCATGGAGGGACACGTTCCAAAGATTCTTCGCACAACTCGCATGTTCAATTTTCTCCATCCCTGACAACGCAGGGCAATCATCAACAGGTCGTGGCCTGCTGCTTCCGGTTCATGTCAATGTGGGGATCATGGCTCGAAGAGTCGAGCACAGCCACACTACCGAAGTCTCACAGGAAGTTCAAGAGAAATGTTTTTTCGGGTAGTGGGTCAGTTTGAGTAGAGGTGGCACAGGCGTCCCGCCTGTACATGGTCTGAACAGGCCAGTGGCCTGTTCCACTTTCAAACTGATCCACTACCAATTTTTCGATCACCACAGCCCACTTTGCACGGCCAGCAACCCCAACGCATCATCATCGCGGCCCCCGAACGCGTGATGCATGAGAATGAGCACGGTGCCATGGGCTTAGCGACGTCAGGTACTGGGCGCGGTGGGCGGATGCCAAGGGCGAGACCGGGCCGTGGTCGCGCACGTTGGTGACGCGGATGGAAGGCGAACTGCCTATTGCGGGCTTGGATCAGGCGACCGTGGCGTGTGATGATGAAGTGCAGCAGAAGTTGCAGTTGGCGGCGTAGAAATGAAAGCGTCCGAGCGTGTGGGGACGCTCGGACGCAGGTTCATTTCACTTCACTCGCGGCGATAGTCGTTGCGATTGGCGCCGTCAAAAGCGGCCGGACTTGAGGCAGCAGCGTTTGAATCGCTTGCCGCTGCCGCAGGGGCAGAGGTCATTGCGGCCGAGCTTTTCGAGCAGTTCTTTGTTACCGAGCGGCGTGGGCACGTGACGATCGCCTCGTTTGACGTTCGTTTCGGACGGGTAGCCGCGCCGACGCTTGCTCAGCGGCTGTTCGTCGTCAAAAGCACGGTTCGTGGTTGAAAGGGCTGGTCAGCGCAGTTGCGGCGCACGTGTGCGGAGCGGCACAGGTTGTCATCGAATGGTTGCATGTCGCACCTCCTTGTAAAAGTTCAACGCTTGAGTTTGCCCGTCAAGCCATGGAGATGCGCCGGGAGTATAGCAGCTTTGCAGGGTGTGGATGGGGACCCGCGACTGCGCTGCGCTTCGTCGCGGCTTGGGGGCGTGGGGGCATAAAACAACCGCGGACCCATGATCGGGTCCGCGGCGTGAGCTTGCTTTGAATCGAAGTGGCTTCGATTACTTCTCGATGCCGAGCTTTTCGCGCCATTCCTTGGCGACGGATTCGGGCAGCGGGATGAAGCCATCGCGGTTGACGACTTCCTGGCCCTGCTTGCTGAGCACCATCTTGAGGAACTCGCGGTCGCGCGGGGCAAGGTCGCGGTTGGGGTGTTTGTTGATCGCGACATAGAGGAAGCGGGCGAGGGGATATTCGCCGCTTGATGCGGTCTCCGGCGTGGGCAGGACTGGCGTGGAGCCGTGCTCGCGGGCGAGCGGGACGACGCGGACGCCGGAGGTGCGGTAGCCGATGCCGGAGTAGCCGATGCCGCCGATGGTTTCGCTGA
>PWVT01000046.1 GCA_003562195.1 Phycisphaeraceae bacterium
ATGATCAGCTGGCCAGTGCCATTGGGCTGCGCTAGTTGCTCTGGCTGCTGGCCAGCAGACGCTGGGCATGACGGACCCGCTTGCCTCGATCGCATCACGACGTTCATCCTGACGGTAGCTCCGCACCGCCTCCGAATGCTCCTGCTTCCAGACGTCCGCTCGCATCGATTCCCAATCCGTCGATCCCGACAGAATCCGCTCCAACACGTCCTTCAGGTAGGCCGAGACGTCCAGGTCGCTTGCGCGCCGCCGTGCTCACGATCGTCATCAGATTCGCCGCCCGCCAACCAGCCTCCACGCTGCCGATGAACAGCCAGTTCTTGCGGCCCAAGGCGACCTGCCTCATCAGCTGTTCCACTTCGTTGTTGTCGATCGGCAGCAATCCGTTGCCCAGGAACACGCTCAGCGCTTCCCAGTGATTCCGCAGGTAGCCTATCGCTTGCCCCAGACCGCTCTTGGGCAACAACGAGGCACAGGCGTCACTGTCGATGTAGGACCGCAAGCTCTCCAGTACTCGCGACGACTCCTGCTGACGGCGCCGACACCGCTCCGCAGGCTCGAGCGATTGACACCGCGACTCGATCTCGAACAACTGCCCGATCAACCCCAGCACCCGCGATGTCTCCAGCGGGAAATTGTGGCGGATTTCCCAAAACTTGCGGCGCGCATGCGCCCAGCATGCCGCACGCTCGATTCGCGCGTCACTGCGAAGATGAATCTTTTGAAATCCCGACCAGCAGTCACCCAGCAACGTTCCTTGGAAGTTCGACAGCATCAGGTCGGGCCCCTCCCGACTGCGGTTCACCGTGAAGTCATAGACGTTGATCGGAAGTTCGATCCCCCGGTAGGCCCACATCCGAGCGGTGATGTTCTTCTTGCCCGCCTCGATGGCCGCAGCCAGTTGGGCCCGTGCCGAATCGCTGCGCGGGTTCATCGGATCGAGCTCGGGCAGTTGCCGCGGCACGATCAAGTTCACCGTCGTGTCGTCACACCCCAGCAGCGACACGCCTCGGATCAGATTGTGGTAGTACAGTGCCAGCGGCTGAAGCGCGAACTCGGCCGCCGTCATAATGTTCAGCAGCGTCGAGCGACTGGGCGTCCAGCCGCAACTGGCGAAGAGGTCTTGCTGGCGGTACAGCGGCAGGTGGTAAAAATACTTGGCTGCAATGATCTCGGCCGCCACACAGGGGCCGTAGCGGTTGCCCTCGACCAAGCCGGTTGGCCGCTCCGGGCTCAGCACACCGGCCTGCGGGTTGTTCTCTTCAACGTACTTGGCGACCTTCGTCACTCGCACCCGCAGTTCCATCCGCTTGAGCTCCAGCGACTCGCTCTCATCGAAACCGATCAACGTCAGGCCCTCGCGCTGCTCCTCGGGCAAGTCCATGATCACTTCGTAACGAGGCAGATGCGCGGGGGGTGCGATCCCGAACTGACACGTTGAAAACTCCGTGTTTTTCGGGGTCAGGCGGCGGTCGTTGGACTGCCTTCAGCTTTCACGCTCATCGCTCGCGGCTCCCAACGCCACTGGGTGCGACACTCGCTCCGCCGATATTTGATCAATTCAGCCTGGCGTTCGTCCCAGCGATCCGTTAATACCAACGCCCGAACCTGCATCATCGATTCAGCGTTCTCCTCACGCCAGAACATCGCGTTGCTCTTGATGCGAAGGTTGATCACTCGACGGATGCTGCTCTCGATCGAACCGCTCCCCAGCGGCAGGCCCTGACGGCGAAACGATACGTAGCTCAATCGCCCGGCTTCGCCATGACGACGCAGGTAGTTGAGTTCCGTCCGCAACTCCTTGTTCGGCTCTTCCGCCGATTCCAATGCCGAAAGCTCCTCGACCACCCGACGCCACTGCCCGTTGCGAAGCAGAGTCCGATGCTCCCGGTACAACGGCAACCGCTCCTGCTTGCTCAGGTTCAACGCCGTCAGCGCCAGCGAAACGTGATGCACCGCGTGACAGCAGTCCAGCACCTCGTGAGTCCGCACGTCCTGCAGTTTCGCCTGTGCGACGATCTGCTCGATCCGATCCCAAATCCACGGCGCCCCGTCCGCCACGAACGTCACGCTCAACGCCTTCGCCGCTCCCAGCCGATGAAGGTGCATCGCGATCAGCTCGGCGATCGCGTCCGGACCCAGCAGCGTCGAATCGATCGTCGCCCGAGATTTCCGGATCATTTTGCCCTGCTCGTCGTGGATGAAAATGATCATCTGTTTCGGCTCGCGCCAGTCCGCGTCGTAGGTCTGCTTGGCCTTGGCCTGCGACCGGCCGGGAGCGTCGTCCCGAGGCAATCCGTCTTCGTCCAGTTGCTCCGCAGCAGCCCCCTTGGGCCGCAGTTCGCCGCGAATTTTCGCCCGTCCGCCGTCGATCTGCACCGACACGCGGCGACCCGCCAGTTCGTCTCCCGCAGGCAGCGTGCCGGCCCGCCAGGCCTCGATGTCGCGCGCCCTGAGCTGCAGCATGCCCTCGCCGCACTGCTGCGCGATTCGCCGTGCCGCCTTGTAGTCCATGGACACGCCGCAACGCTGCAGTTCCGCGGTCGCCATGCGGATCGAAGGACAGAGCGCCACCTGCCGCGCCACACGGCTTTCCAAGGCCGGGCTGACCCCCTTGCCGAAGCCGCAGCGGGCCAACTCGATGTGGATGCCCGGAAGCGAGGATTCGCGGCGACGAAACAGCCCCTTCTTCGGGGCGCAGTACAGCGAGGTCACCCAGATCAGCAAGCCGCCGAGCAAGCGGACCCTGACGGTGCGTTGCCTGCCCTTCTGGAGCGGGTAGGAAAACCCGCGTCTGGAATCCTCGACCGACTGCTCGAAGCCCTGCTGCTTCATCAGCACGGCGATCAGCCCGACGACGATCAGATCAGCGCCGCGGGAGAATTGCAGATGCACATCCCGCTCGATTTCATGCAGCTGCTCCGGCGACTGTTCGAGCCGCTGCTGCCACTGGGGCAGCCGCGTTGCCAACTCGGCGTAAAACCGAGCGGCGGTTTCCGTCGTCCCCTCGACCATCGGCCCCTGCGGTCCATCCACCCTGCAACCTCCCATCGCGCAAGCCTCCGTGCGACGTGTGTCCGAGCGTCCGTGGGAAGCCAGGATACCGCGGAATCAGTCGCCCGCGAAGACGAAAAGTCGCAGCGCGAAATGCTCTCAAACACTGACTGCAAAATGGGATCGCACCCGATCGTACGTTGCCCGTCATCATCCAAATCATAGACCTCGCGATTCCAGGTCATCACTTGATCGAATGCAATTTTGTCGGCAAACAAAAATGGATGCCCCGTGACGGAGACCCCTTTGATGAGCATTAAAATCTCAGGCGAATCGGGGGTCTCTCGCGAGCGGATCTCGTCGTCGATCGTAAACTGCCACTCGTGCTGGGACTGGCGGTCGTAGCGTCCAAAAATCGCCTCCAAGCGGTGCAGGCCTTCTTCAAGCGTTACCGGTGGGTTCGAAAGCTTTTC
>PWVT01000178.1 GCA_003562195.1 Phycisphaeraceae bacterium
CCATTCCATGGAGAGTTTCGGCCCTGCATCGCCGTATGCCGTCATTGCACCACAGCCAATGGCCAGAACGCCAGCTGCAGCAAGTTGAAGGGGGCGAGTCACGAGCGATTGATTTGAGCGCATTGTTCTTCCTCCTGTCTCTCTCCTCAGTCCAGAAAACAGTTGGCGAACTCAGGAAACACGTTGCATACTGCCCCGCGCTGCGTATGCGATAGGGCATAACGACATAAAACTACCACGCGATCTTTGCACTTACAAGAGGAAATGCCAACTTCTTTTTGGTGTCAACTTGGGTAAGCAGTCGAACTTGATTGACATTTATCGTGTTTCTCTGCATTAAGCGGCATCTGGCGCATATCATGTTGCTGCTCTGTGCCGAGGAATTACGAATGCCAACCTACGTGTATGAAGTCATCCAGGACGATGGTTCAGATGGCGAGGTCTTTGAAGTCGTCCAACGCATGGCCGACAAACCCCTAACGCGCCATCCTGAAACCGGCCAAGCTGTTCGGCGCCTCATACAGGCACCAAATCTGCCCAATACGTGGTCGGATCATGCCACCAAGCAGAAGCTCAGCAACAAAAACCTGGATCGACTTGGTTTCACCAAGTATGAGCGGGCGGGTGATGGGAACTACGAGAAAAAGTCCGGATCTGGGCCGAACGTCATTAGTGCTGATTGAGCCACTTCTCGTTCACTGCTTGGACTGCTTTTCCGACGCTTGACGTGGCACGATGTTGATCTCGGGTGACTTGAGCACCTCTTTGACCGGCTTGAGCGTGCGTAGATCAGGTTCATCTTCAGTGACGCGGACTTCAAACGTGACTGGCCCGATGGTGAGCATATCAGCGTCGGCCAGTTCCGCTGACTGGACGCGGCGACCATTGTGATAAGTGCCGTTTTCTGATTCCAGATCGGTCAAGTTGATCGTGCCCTCGATCAGTTCGATCGCACAATGCTGCTCACACACACTTGGGAGAGCAATACGCACCTGGCAACGGGGATCGCGGCCGACCACAACGCGCTTCTTGATCGGAAAGAGGCGTTCACCGCCCTCTGCCGTTCTCATGACCAGCCAGATACTCATCGTGCCAAATGTCCTACCTTTTATCGAAGGTCTGTGCGACAAGCCGAGGCAAGTGACGACTGCAGACTCAAAGAGGGGTGATTGTTGCCGCGCCTGCTCGTCAACTCATTCGTGTTGTGGACTATGATCGCCATTAACCGATTTCCAGTGCGTCTATGACGCCGCGTCAGAAGAGACGAGTCAGAGTGCAATACCCGCCCAACAACACGGTCCAGCTTACCACACCACATGGTCAGCTCAAAGCAGAAAAAGGACCTATAACGGTGCTCGATGTAGTCCGAAGTGGGTTTTTTGATGCAAGAGCTGTGATTCGAGATGTCGAGAGCCATTATTTGCATGTCCCATTTTGTTTCCACAAGTGCCATTATTGTGACTTTTACAGCATCGTGGACTCACGTGATCGTCAAGCCGCCTTCACGGACCGGCTCGTCAGCGAACTGCAGGCAGTCGGCTCACTGGCACCTTTACGCCCGGCTCAGACTATCTTCATTGGAGGTGGCACCCCCACACTTCTGGCTGTCGAACATTGGCAGCGGCTGCTCAATGCAATCGCTGACACTCTCCGGCCTGACGCACGGTGTGAGTTCACTGTGGAGGCAAACCCGGAAACGGTCACGCCTGAACTTGCCGCAGTTCTCAAATCCGGCGGTGTGAACCGAGTGAGCATCGGAGCGCAATCATTCAACGCGACACATCTGCAAACACTCGAGCGATGGCATGATCCACTGAACGTTTGCCGCAGCGTCGATACCTTCCGTGATGCAGGCATTCACGCGATCAATCTGGATCTCATCTTCGCGATTCCCGGCCAGACTATGCAGCAGTGGCAAGACGATCTCGACCAAGCATTAGCATTGAAGCCATCGCACATGAGCTGCTACGGCCTTACCTACGAACCTAATACGCCGATGACCGCCAAGGTGCAACGAGGCCTATTCCAACCTGCCGAGCAAGACCTTGAAGCGGCAATGTACAGCATGACCATGCAGCGGCTTGCCGAGGAGGGATACGAGCATTATGAGATCAGCGCATGGGCGAGGCCGGGACAGCAATGTCGCCACAACTTGCAGTATTGGTCCAATGCGAACTGGTGGCCGTATGGCCCGAGTGCTTCGGGACATGTCGATGGCGTGCGCTGGAAAAACATTCCGCGGCTGGGCTCTTATCTTGAGTCCAAGTCGCTGCCACCCATCGTCGATGTCGAGCGCGTGGATGCCGATGGCTGCGTGGGAGAAACGCTTATGCTCGGTTTGCGGATGATTGACGGCATAGCCCTGAACGCGCTCGATCATCTGCTCACATTAGGCCAACGCGGTGAGGAACGTCGCATGGCCATTGAACGCCACAGTCGTGACGGCCTGCTCGAACAAACACACGACAAACTGCGTCTCACACGAAGCGGTTTGCTCATGGCGGACACGGTACTGGCAGATCTCATTTGAACGCAGACCTTGCCCATGTGGTGTAAAATCGTCTCAAGTGACGATTCTGAGTAGGGCAGCGTATGAATGAGCGCTTGGACAGTCCAGATTTCATCTGCATTGGTGCGCAAAAAGCTGGCACAGGTTGGTTGTTCGATCAACTCGAAAATCATCTACATTGTTCGTGACCCAGTTGAGCATCTGTGGTCGCAGTACACCATGTGTTATCGCAACTAATTGCTTGATCGCGACACGGTATTGGAGCCGAAATCCGTCATAGCTTTCGTGCGTAAGCCCAGCCCACAAGAGCGGTCGTTTCCGAGCCGCACGCTGAGTGAGTGGCAGGCGTACTTTCCCACGAATCGCTTCGGAGTGTTCTTTTTCGACGACATTCGTACCGACCCGGTGCTGCTGCGGCGGCGCGTTGTGGAGTTTCTCGGCGGTGATCCCAGCCGAGGAAGCGGTACAATTGCACCGGAGTACAACCGTCGGGCGACAGAACAAAAGCTTGATATGCCTATTGCTGTGCGAGCGCAGCTCGTTGAGTATTTCCGTGCGGAAATGCACTGGTGTGCTCAACATCTCGGCGGACCTGCTGAACATTGGCTGCAAAACACGAATGCGCCTTACAGGCCAACGTGTGAGGGTTGTTCGGCTTCAGGTGATATGTCGCCGATTCACGCAATTCGCCACAGATGGTCCTACCATATTCTCCCATGTACGTTCGACTTTCCAAGACATTCAAGTTCGAAGCCGCTCATTGGCTGCCGTGTTTTCCGGAGGGGCATAAGTGTCGGCGGATGCACGGCCACTCGTTTCGCTTTGACATCATCGTTGCCGGTGAAGTCCCCGATGAGCAGGGTTATCTCATCGATTTCGGCGTGATCAAAGGTGTGGTCGAGCCGCTGGTCGATCAGCTTGACCATTACTGCCTCAACGATATCGAGGGTTTGGAGAACCCCACCAGCGAGATGCTCGCGAAGTGGCTCTGGCAACGTATCCAGCCAAATTTGCCCCTGCTCGACGAGGTGCGTGTGCACGAAACCTGCACCAGTTGCTGCGAGTACCGCGGACAATGACGATCAACGCGGAACGCATTTTTGTCGAACACGACGCCAAGGCCTTGACGAGTATGCTCGGAATCGAGCAGATCGGTTGTGACGGCGTGATCATCAAACTCGGCTCCCCCGGTGAAGTGCTCGCAAGCAGCATCCGTGCCAATCCACTTGGAGAACAATGGCTGCTCGACGTTGAGTCGCCCGGAGATCGCGTCGTCAGTTGGTCGGGAACGCTTGGCGATGACTTGTTCGACTCGCACCCGGCAACGTGGTTGGGGCCGGGCCACACTGCCTTGGCGAAGTTCTGCGATGAACTGACGCCGCAGCTTGAGCGGCATGGCAAAGTCATCTGCTTCCAGCCGCACGCCCGCCATGTTCTCAACGACCCGCATTCCAGCACGACCTTTCTTGAGCACCGCGAGGGTCAACCGTTTGAGATTGCGCTCGCACCGATGGCCCTGTTGGAGGCGACCATGCTCGACACGATCGCGGAGCATCTGGAGCGAACATTTGAGCGACTGGGTGGGGTGTGCTCGCTGTTGATGCTCAGCGATGTTCAGCAGGACGACGAGCACTTGAAAGCCGTGCCGCTGGGGCAGGGCATCGTCCCGCGTGAGTTCTTGCTGGGACTCATTGACCGGTACGTGCCGGCAGAAACGCCGATTGTGCTTCAGCCGGGCGAGCTGGACAGTCAACTGCGTTGGCTGAGCGCTGCGGATGTGACCGCCGCGGAAGAACGCTAAGATACCGTCATGGCCACTGCCCCGAATCTTGATCACCCAACTCTGCCGCTGGTGAAGGCGGCTTTCCCAGATACGAAGTTTCTGGCATCGGAGTTCCGCGGCGACACCACGCTGGCTGTGCCCGCTACGGACCTGCACAAGGTCATGCGCTTTTTGCGTGATGATTCGCAGTGCCAGTACAACTTCCTCAGCGATGTAACGGCGGTGGACTACCTCGGCTACCCGTCGAAGATGCCCGCGCGATTTGCCGTTGTCTATCTGCTGACGAGCTATCCGCACAATCGCCGGTTGACTGTCAAGGTGTTTCTCGATCCGAGCATCGACACCAGTGGCATCGAGCCGGACCCCACGCTGGAAGTGGACAGCGTGTGCGATATCTGGCCCGGTGCCGAATGGCGTGAGCGCGAGGTGTACGACATGTTCGGCATTCGCTTCATCAATCACCCGGACCTTCGACGCATTCTCACCTGGAAAGATTATCCCGCACACCCGCTTCGCAAAGACTACCCACTGCGAGGCCGCGGCGAGCGTGAGATGTACAAGGTGATGAAGCGCGATGCTACATAAGCCAGCGTTCCCCCTTTCCTTCAGCAGGTCAGTTCGTCCCAGCAGCACGCGTGATGCTGATTGAGTCGCGGCGCATATCCCAAACCGCTTCCGCAGCGGTCACGATGTTGGCTGACCCTTGCGTTTCAATAGACAGCACTCGGCCCGGTTCAGCGGACATGCGCGCCATGCCGCTGAGTACGTCATAGTCAAACGAGTCACAATTGATGATCCGCCGGTCGGTGCGAACGACGACTCCTCCAGAGCCGCGCACGCGATGCAGTTCAGCTGAGCCGCCCATATCCAGCGTGCCGTCGCCACGTTGGGGCTGGTCTTCCTCGTGGCGGCGAATCGTTGCATCCAGCCGCTGAGCCGTGATCCACGAAATCGCACCATCCAAATCGCGATGCTGCAATGACACATCCCCGCGGCTGACGATATCGAAAATATCATCCACCCGCCTGGTCATGCGCAACTCGCGAGTCCAGCGCATCAACGTGCTGCCCTTCGCGCCAAATGGCGTTGCATCAAGCGCCTGTCCTTCGGCGTCAGGTGTAATGTCATGAATCAGCAGTTCACCCGCACCGGCGACGAGCGCTTCATCGCTGAATGTGTCGTACTCGACGTAGTCGCCCGCGATGTAGAAGATAGTCGGATCATCTTCGTGATCCTCCTGCATGAATGTTTGTGATTCTATCTTTGCATCCTGCCTCGCAATGAGCGTTCGGACACTGCGCCCGCTGCTTGCAGCTTCGCGTGTGTCTCGGGCAGCTTCATCATCGGAAGCCGTGTCGCCTTCGACTCGCTGAAAAACGAGCGTCAACGACTCTCCCGTCATCGTGTTGCGCTCCAAGGGTGAAGGTGCCGCGAATACGTCCACATCACCGCGGAAATCTACCGAGCCGGACCCTTCGTTTGTCGTGGAGTCATACAGCATGGATTCGCTCCAATCGGCTGAAAGATCCGGCGTGCGATCCGGGCCGATGGTCGGGCGGGGGATGCGCTGCTGCTGCTGTTCCATCACCGGGCGGTCGTAAATCCGCAGCGCCCCGGCGCCGGGCGAGCGGGCCGTGCCTGCCTTACGATCCAGCACCAGCCGCTGGCCACGATCCATCACCATGCTGTCACTGATGATGGTGACATCCTCGCCGAGAAGTTCGATGGTTTCACGCACGCCGTCGCCGATGAGCCGATCCGCAAACGCGCGCGTTCCGTCAGCAAGCAGGACCTGCACATCGCGTTCGGCGAGCAGTTCATCCACTTGCGGCTTGTCATCATCACCTTCAACAAAGCTCACACGGAGTGAATCGCTCCAGATCATCTGGTCATCATCGATCGCTTCCACATCGCCGATGGCGATCATGAGCTTGGGAATGGTGTCACCGGTCGAACTTCGCATCAGATCAAGATGCAGATCGTGACACCGGATTGAACTGGTGTCAGCCACGCCGACAACGCGCACCCGGCCGACGGCATGAATGAACTCAATGCTGCTTGCATCCATCTCGCCGCCTGCATCCACATCATCGCTAAAGCCGACAGTCATTTCGTCAGCGTCCATCGTGAACTCTTCGGTGCTGACGTGGACATCACCCTCAAAGCGTGCGCTTTTCAGCTTTCCGCCGCGCTGCCCGGCTGAGCCATCGCCAAATTGCAGGTCCATACCACGCTGCCAGGTGATGTGCAGCTCAGTGGATCCGGTTGGTTCGTCAGGCGCGATGTCGATGGGCTCAGCACGCCGCGTCATCCACCCTGCACCATCGAAGCCACCGGAATTGGCTCGCTGGTTATGGAAAAATCGCTCGCCGCCTGCATCCAACTCCGGTGAAGTCACCAACAACGGATGGTCATCCGAACCGGCCAGTTCGATCAGTTCGTCGGCGACTTGATACGCCATCACCCGTCCACGTGCTTCGCTGTGAGATGCAAGATCGCGGATAATGGTGGGTGAGCCGGTCAATTCCAGCCGCGCATCGTCCGAAGACGCAAGTTGCCGGGTGGACTCTTCTAGTGGTACGATTGTCAACGGGCCCGTGCAGCGAATGAGTGTGACGTTTGGCCCGAGTAGGGCTTCATCCTCATCAGCCGTGTCGTCAAAGCTGGCATATGCGAGTTGTGTCACCATGACCGGCAGTGGCATGGGGTCGCTGATCGCCATGACTGGTTCGACAGCGTGCGTCGGCAGGTGAAACTCAGGAAATGACATCGCAAGAGCGGAATCAAGGCCGCGGCTTTCCGTGGAAAAGACCGCTTCGAGCAGGTCGCCTTCGGCGAGAACACGGTTGTCGCGATCGCCCTGTTTGATGACAACGTCATCGCGAATGGTGAGCAGATAAAACTGCGGTACGCGAGATGCCGGGCTTTCCGCGCCGCGCGATGGGCGTGGTTGCGCGGAAGTGTTCGATCGCTGTGCCGGCTTGGCGGGTGCAGGTTCTTGCTGCGGGGCCCGGGTCAGGGCACGACCTTCATCGCTGACAATGCGAATGTACTCGGGTTCCGCGATGCGCAGCTCGATGCGGTTGGACTGGTCATCAACCAGCAGTCGTAATCGCTTGCCGGGCAGGGTCATGGTGTCCGACTCGATGCGCACCCAACTGTCGCAGCGAATCTCACCGAGAAAATTATCGAGCGATGCTTCATCGGTAGTGACGACCCATGTGGGATCATCGATGGTGAAGTCCACATCACGATCGGGCGCGCCTTCGTAGAGACGCACGACGACGTTGCCGGTCATCGTGCCCGATTCGATCGCGCGGTGCGGGCGGTAGGCAAGAACAGAATCGCCGTCGATGGTCACCACGCGGTCATCATCAAGGAAGATTTCCATACGCGGCCGGGTCATCCGCAGCCAGCCGGGTGAAGCACCTTCAGGGTTGGGATCGAGCGAATCGAAGCGATATCGCTGCACAAGTTGCTGCGTTTGCGGATCTGCGATCTCGATTACACCGCCTTTGGAAAGCTCTGGCTGAATGCTCGTGTGGGTGTCGCGATCGGCCGAGCTGAGCAAGTCCCGGTCGGACAGGTCGCGTGGCGCAATGAGTTCGATGATTTCATCATCCGGCATCACTTGCGATTGCCGCTCGTGGCCGGTGTCGATATTGAGCACCACGAAGGTGAGAATGCAAAACAGAGCAAGAGCCGCAACGATCAGCAGCACCGGCTTTGCCGGGCCGTGACGAACCGGGGGCGGTGTCGTGTGGTCATCGTGCTGTTTATGTCGCTCGGCCATGGGATGATGGTATCACTGACTTATGGGTCGAACACGCGCACAGCGTCGGCCCATTTGCCCTTTTTGTTCAACAGATGTTCTATCGCCTCACGGACCGCACCGTGGCCGCCATCGCGCGACGTGACGTACATCGCCAACTCGCGCGTCTCTGCAGAAGCATCAGCCACGGCCATTGGATACCCCACCAGGCGCATCACAGGCAGGTCGGGCAAGTCATCGCCAAGCATGGCTGCGTGTTCGGGAGGGATGCCCAATTGCTCAATGAGCGCTCGAAATGCTGCCGCTTTGTCCTTGCAGCCCTGAATGACATGCTCGATGCCCAACTCGCTGGCACGATGTTTGACGACTTCGCCGGAGCGGCCGGTGATGATGGCCAGTTCGTAACCGAGCTTCATCCACATGCGGATTCCAGCCCCGTCACGAACGTGAAACCGTTTGGTCTCCACGCCAAAGTCGTCGAGCATGATGCCGCCGTCGGTCATGACGCCATCCACGTCGAGGCAGAGAAGTGTGATGTGTGCAGGCATGGTCGAGAGTCGTTGAGTGTCAGTTGGGTGGTCGACGAGAATGAAGACGTTGAGTGGTGACTGTGATCGCTTGGACATTGGTGTCGATACCGAGGCATCGGCGGCCTGCTCGCTGGGCGGCGACAAGCGTGGTACCGCTGCCGCAGAACGGATCGAGCACAACGCCCCCAGCCGGGCTGCATGCGGTGACGAGCAACTCCAGCAATGCCAGCGGTTTTTGCGTGGGATATCCCACCCGCTCGGTTGCCATGTTGTTCAGCGACGGGATGTCCAGCACGTCAGTCGCCTTTTTCATCTGCCCTTTCATCCGAGCACTCGTTGCAGGAACCATGGGCGGGTCGAAGTAATATGCATCAGTCTTGCCGTAGAAGAAAATGTCATCGTGCTTGCGTGCAAAGCGCCGAGGTGATGAGCCGCCCAGACCGTAGCGCCAGATGAGGTGATTGACAAAATGCGCAGAGCCGAAAACGTCATCCAGCATGAGTCGCACGTGATGGCTGGTCCGCCAATCGCAGTGCAGGAGGATCGAGCCGGTCGGCTTGAGCACGCGGTGAATGGCCTGCACACGCAGCGTGAGGAACGCAAGATACGACTCCACGCTCGCCCAACAATCGTCATACGACCCGTTGTTCGCTGATTGTGACTGACCGGTGTTGAACGGCGGATCAAGGTACGCCAGGTCCACGCTCGATTCATCCAACATGCCAAGCACATCAAGACAATCGCCGCAGTGAACCCGCATATCGGCGCTGGTTCGTGAGGGTGCTCTGGTTGGCGCATTGACGGTCTTCATCGCTTATTTCTGCTCATCCGGCGGCCGGTGCCGCAACGACATAATGATGCTCGACAATGCGCTGATGGCTTCGCGCACTTCACGAATGTCATCATCGCAGATGTGCCCGTCACTGATCGCTGCAATCGCCTCGGCACATTCCTTGACGGCATTGACCATGGCATCGTCGATCGATTCACACCGCACAAAGTGGCCGCCCATTTCCTGGCAGATGTAATCCAGCACACGGTCGCCCGCCTCCGGCTCAGCGGCCTGCAGGCAACGAATCAGCCGTTCGATCGGGTTCGGCTGCGCTCCGGCAAGCATGCGGTTGATCTGCCGTGGCGACAGATCCAGCGACATGGCGTACCGCTTCACGCCTGTACTATTGACCAACTCAGCAAAGCGCTCACGGGCAGTGTTGGCAAAAGAGTCTTCAGCTTCACGAGTCATGGCACGGTTCCGGTCGCGACGATGTGCTGCACAGGATAACACGTCGAGAAACATCCAATTGGCCAAACATTGAAAATCGGAATGCCCAGGCCGCACCGCCCACAAGATGCTCGACAGGTCGATACTGCATAATTTCGAGGAATAAAAATCGCGGTATCTTTTGCCGGATCGGGATTCACCGGTAGTGCAACCAGCAGAGCGCTAGATTCCACCGAAACGCATGTGCCAGCGTTGATGTCAGTGTGGTCGTACTGGCATGGGCGGGTGCGCATAGGAAAACAACGCTCCTCTACTCTTGGGCCGGCGGCAACGCTGGCGCGCGCAGCGCCGCAGCCCAACCCCGTAAACCCTGGAAAACACAGCGTCAAATTTTTTTAAAAATCTCGCTATTCGCGCGTGAGCCAGGTCGCATCTGCGCGCGCAACGCCATCACGGCAGCACCAGCATCGCATCGCCGTAGCTGTAAAAGCGATATTCGCGCCCAATTGCCTCCGTATAGATCGCTTTAAGCCGCTCAAGGCCGGTCATTGCACCCACCAGCGCAAGCAGTGTCGATCGCGGCAGGTGGAAATTCGTCAGCAGGCCATCAACGTGGCGAAACCGATAGCCCGGCGAGATCAACAGGTCCGTCGCGCGGCAAACGGCTGTTTCATCCCTCAGCGAATCAGGCAGGGACTCCAGCGTTCGCACCGTCGTCGTGCCCACCGCAATGACGCGGCCGCTTGAATCACCGATTCGCTTCAGCCCCCGCAGCGTCCGGGCAGGCACTTCAAACTGTTCGGTGTGCATGACATGCTCCGCAAGCGTCGGCGCTGTTACGGGCTTGAACGTGCCCGCACCCACATGCAGCAGCACTTCCAGCCGCATCACGCCCCGCGCCTCGATCTCGCCGAGCAGTTCCGGCGTGAAGTGCAAGCCGGCCGTGGGCGCCGCCACGGAACGCCGGTGCTGCGCCTCGCCGCTGGCAAACACCGTCTGGTACCACGCCCGGTCCAGCGCATCAGCAACAGCATGCTCGCCGCGAGCGCGCAGAATGTACGGCGGCAGCGGTGTACGCCCCACGCGCTCAAGCACGTGCTGGACCTCATCCCCGCTTCCCGTTTCCCGCGCCAGCCACGTTTGCTCATCGCGTTCAATCAGTTCCAGCACATCGCCGCTGGGTGCTCCATCCGCATCAAGAAGTTCCACACGCTGCCCCGCCCGTAGCGTACCGTTGCTCTTGAGCATCACGTTCCACAGCGGTTGGGCGTGGTCATCGCTTGTGCAGAGGAACAGCCCTTCAACCTTGCCGCCGGTGTCCTGGCGTCGGCCGATCAGTCGTGCAGGCGTGACGGCCGTGGCATTGAACACCAGTGCGTCATCGGTGTGCAGGTACTCCGGCAGATCACGAATCAGCCGATGCTCCACGCGGTCATCGCTGCGGTGATAGACGAGCATGCGGGCAGCATCGCGCGGCTGGGCGGGCGCGGTGGCAATCAGCCGCTCGGGCAGCTCATAGTCCAGCTCTTCGGTGGCGAGAGCGGCAGGTTGTTTTGGATCAACATCAGTCACGGGTCATGCGTTGCATCGCGGCAACATCCTGCACATTCGCCCACGAGGCGAGCGGTCCAAACGTGCGAGTTTTCAACGGGCAAAACAGCTTCTTTGGCGCGATTTGGGGCGGTTTATCAGCCAATGGTGAGCAAAAGAGACACTTTCAGCGGCTGAATCGTAGGGGGTATGTGCGCTGCGACAAGAAAGACGTGAGCGAAGTGCCAGCTATCAAATCAGCGAGCATCAACGCTGCGCCCCCGCGCCCCAGCGTGGTGGTCGTCGCTGCGCCTTCGCCGGATCGGCGTGATGCTGGCTGCCCGATGTGCAAGGCCGGTGTGGCCGACGGCCGGCAGTGTCGCATCTGGCTGAACGAAGCACAGCGCGAGATTGATCGTCTGCGAAGTTCGCTCGCTTCGCCGCCTGAGCGTTGTGACTCGTTCGAAAAGCAGCCGAGCGAAGCGACAGATTCAACCCGCCGCATCTACGCCCCGTCGGCGATCGGCGATGTTTCCCAGATGAACTGGCGCGAGCAACCGCCCCCGCCGCCACAACCCGCAGCCCCCGCGCTGCACCATTTTCACATCACCAACGTCGGTTCACTCTTGGACGTCCTGGCGTAAGACCTGCCGCTTGCGGCTTAGCGCGAAGGTGAAGTTTCGGCGATTCGCGTCAAGCTCACCGCGCCGCGCTAAGCCGCAAGCGGCTGTTCCCGTACACTACCCGCATGCTCAATCGCGAGGCATGTGAGCGGCGTGTGTATCGGTTGGCGACGCTGCTGACGGGGAATCCGAATTCGGCTGCCGGGGTCATCACCGCTGTCGTCGATGCGCAGCCGAATCTGAGTTCGCTCGATTCTGCTCATCTCGATCGCCTCACGGTGCTGCGCAGCCGCGAAGTGACCGCAGGTGTGCTCGAGGACAATGACATCCCCGCGCACATCGCAAAAGCGTTGGCTGCGTTATCGCAACAGCAGCGCGAAGCATGGGTGTTGGCGCGGGTGTATCGCATCCCGCTGCGCGAGCTGTCGCGCGCGATGGACTGTTCTGTGACCGCCACCACGCGGCATCTGGAAGTGGCTGACGGCGCCATGAAAATCGCGCTGCAGGGAAAAATGGTTGAAGCGGCAAAAGTTCTGCTGGACTACTCACTGTCGCTGGACGTACCCGAGTTCTACCGCGCCCAGCAGAGGCGGCGGGCACGGGTGCGGCGGGTGATGTGGGCGATTGCAACGGTGCTCGTGCTTGCCGCGATCGTGGCGGCGGCCGTATGGTGGAACGCCTGAATGAGCGAGTCACCTTCCCAAAACGAACCGGCTGTGGCCGTGCGAGATGTGAGCTTTGCGTATGGGAGCGATGCGCGTGCGCTGGAGAAGATCACCTTCACCGTGCCGCGCGGGGCGCGGCTGGGGATTCTCGGCCCCAACGGCGGCGGCAAATCGACCATGCTCAAGATCATCCTCGGCTTGCTCTCGCCGCAAACCGGTTCGCTCAGCGTGCTGGGCTGCTCACCCCGGCAGGCGGTCAATCGTC
>PWVT01000176.1 GCA_003562195.1 Phycisphaeraceae bacterium
GATGGGGTTTGCTGGCCAAATTTGTCCTGGAGCGCGGATGTTCAAAGAAATCTTCTCAGCATTCAGAACCGGTAACGGTGGTGACACGCTTGACCGGGCGTTCTCGCAACTGATCGAGATGCTTGACCACGGATTGTGGATGTTTATCCGCGCCAACGAAGTGCTGCGCAATGAAGCATCCGCTGATGAAGTACAGGATTCGCTCTATCGTCGCGATCAGTCCATCAACGAGCTGGAACGATCGATCCGGCGGAAAATTTTACGACATTTGGTCATTAACCCAGGGGAGGATGTCCCTTCGTGTCTTGCGTTGATGAGCGTTGCCAAGGACGCGGAGAGAATCGGCGACTACTGCAAGAACGTCTTCGAGGTTGGTCGATTCTACAAAGAGGGCTTTCACGTTGCGGAATATCACGGTGCCCTCGAAAGCGTCCGAAATGACACACGTGAGTTGTTTGCCGTTGTGTCTAAAGCGTTCAGTGAATCTGATGAACCGCTCGCCAAGCAGGCCATCCAGGCCGCCAGTTCCATTCGCCGTCGATGTGATGCTGTCATCGAACGGCTGCTTGGTGATGACACGCAAACGCAGACGCACGAGGCAGTTGCATACTCGCTGTTGGCTCGGCATTACAAGCGTGTTGCTGGGCATCTGGAGAACATTTCCACAGCCGTACTCGGTCAACTTGATGAACTGGATTTCCGCCCGGAATGAACGCCCGCATACAGCCGTGGTGAATCCGGCTCACGGATGATCTATCACGGATGATCCTGCTCCGGTATCCTGTTCCCCGTGCGAAGCGACATAGACACT
Source organism: Phycisphaeraceae bacterium (assembly GCA_003562195.1). GTDB lineage: Bacteria > Planctomycetota > Phycisphaerae > Phycisphaerales > SM1A02 > PWVT01. Next base: position 812 of record PWVT01000176.1, read on the forward strand.
ATTCTGATTTCACGCGATCGAATTGCCGAACGCATCCATGAACTCGGCCAGATGATTGCCAGCGATCTCGACGATATCAGCGAAGATGAAGAAATCGTTCTCGTGCCGATTCTGACCGGCAGCATCATTTTCGTTGCCGATCTCATGCGGTGCCTGCCCCAGAAGATTCGTATCGGTGTAATGACCGCGAGCAGTTATCCCGGCAAGTCAACAACGAGCAAGGGAGTGCAGATTGCAGGCGTGCTTCCCAGCGATCTTGAGGGCAAGCATGTCCTGATCGTGGATGACATCCTTGATTCCGGCAACACGATCCGGCTGGTGCGTGAGGAGATACGCAAACGTCATCCTCGCTCTGTGCGTGTGTGCGTCCTGCTACGAAAGACAATCACCTCAGCTATGGACACCCCGTGTGACTATGTCGGGTTCGACATTCCCGACAAGTTCGTCGTCGGGTACGGCCTCGACTATGATGACTACTACCGCAACCTGCCGGACATCGGTACACTCAAAGAAGCCGCAATGTGAAGTGTCCACCTCGTGACATCTCGCGCTCGATGTTGGACGTGGCCTCCCGTGTTCAGCGTGAAGAAAGCGCGCATCCAGCGCAGTCATCAATGCAGATGCTCTCCGGTGAGGCCCAGGCAATTCCGACAGAAACTGACACGAGTGCAGCACACACACTGGTGCGGGATGACGAAGTCATCATCCTGCTGCTGCGTCCCAGTTTGCTGTTCATCGTTCTCGCGCCTCTGGGCAGTCTCATGGCCCTTCTGATTTTCACTTTGGCGTTGGCCTTGCTGGCTGCGAAAGTGCAGTGGATTGGATGGAGCGAGCAACAGGCGTACGCGATTGGATTTTCTTTGATCTTGCTCCGCATTATCTGGCAGTCACTGGAATGGGCTAATCGGGTGTATGTTCTCACCGACAGGCGCATCGTCACACGATCGGGCGTACTGCGCGTATCCGTCTTCGAAACGCAGCTCTCACGTGTTCAACACACGGCCGTTTTCATGCGTTTGCGTGAGCGCGTCTTCGGCCTCGGATCAGTCGGCTTTGCCACAGCCGGAAGCGACATGCTCGACACATTCTGGGTTATGCTTCGCCAGCCCATGACGGTGCATCGGATCATTCACGAGACCATTCAGCGGTATGGATCGCCACACCGTGGGTTATGAAACCGACTATTCGTGCGCGGCGATAAATTCGGCCAGTCCCTGATAGTCAACAACACGCAATCGGGCGGGATGCTCGACCAACTCCAGTGCGACCTCGTCTCCGCTGACGCGCAGCGTTGCCAACTGCCCATGTGATTCTCCAAGCACGAGTACCCGGTCAGCTGTGGCACCTTCGAAGGCCATAGCCACCGTCCTGCCTATCGTTGCCTGACTCACTGCACCGTTGCTCATGGCCATCGCAGTCGTTGCAAGGAGTAACACCGGGTACACGAATCCTGCTGCGAGGCCTCGTAGCCATCGCTGAATTGTCAGCTTCATAATGAGCACGGTCCATAATGCCATTGCAGTCACAAGCAGCACATCCAGAGCTGCGGCACGTCGCAATTCCGCGAGCCAGTCAGTCGCGGCCATTGCATGCATGGGAAACGGACCGATGAGATCACTCCGCAGCGGTGAAGCCAGCCACCACAGTACGATGCTTGCAAACACACAGGCACCTACAGCGGTGCTGTATGAGAACACGACGGTCAGGACATGCGGCTTCGGGCCGCCCGGAGATGCGGGGCGGACAGCCGCCAGTCCGCCAGCAGGGATGGCAATCGCGACGAACCCCAGCATTAGCAGCAATGGATCTCCAATGCCCATACGGAGGATTGTGCGCGGGATTGATGTCAGCAATGCCGTGGCTGCAGCCAGACCGCCTCCTGGCGGCGTGGACAATTCACTGATGCCAAGAAGTGGCACGAATCCCATGTGAAAGCCGAGAAATCCGATCAGCCACATGGTTCCAACCACACCGAGCGCGACGATCACTCCGATCGCAAGTTGCACAGATAATGGGGTTGCATCATGACCCGCGCCAACACTGCGCGCCGGTTGGCGAAGCAGCAATACGCGCGAGCCGCTGCTAGTCTTGGAGCGTCGGGCAAGTTCGGCCATTCGACGATTGTATGAACGGACGGCGCGAAGCGTCGAATCAACGTGCAATTACACCGGACTTGGGACAGCTTCGAGCACCTGCTGCACGATCCGTCGGGTGGTGGCAGTATCACCAGCATGCATGTAAGTCTTGCTAATGACGCGATGTGCACATACTGGCAACACATTGGAGACAATATCCTCCGGCACGCAATAGTCGCGTCCGCGTATCACCGCCGTGGCTTTGGCAGCTTGGGCCAGAGCGAGGCCGCCGCGTGGAGACAGGCCGATTTGCAGGTCCTCGTTGTCGCGCATGGCTGCGGCGAGGGCGATGACATAATCAACCAACGCTTGGTCCATGCTGACTTTGTCAACGCGGTCCTGCAGCGCCAGCACTTCCTCGGAGGTCATCACCGGTTTGAGTGACACGAGTGCGTTGCGAGCTGGTTGATTGTTGATGATGCGCGATTCATCATCCGGGGCTGGGTATCCAAGATTGATGCGCATCAAAAAGCGGTCGAGTTGATTTTCCGGCAGAAAATACGTTCCCTCAAACTCGTATGGGTTCTGTGTCGCAACCACCATGAACGGCTGTGGCAGAGCATGGGCATGGCCATCGACGGAAACTGATGCCTCACTCATGGCTTCGAGCAGAGCAGATTGTGTACGAGGTGTCGTGCGATTGATCTCATCGGCAACAATGATGTTGTGAAAGATCGGCCCTGGCTTGAACTCAAACTCGCCTTTGTTTCGATCGTAGATCGTGACGCCGATGATGTCTGTGGGCAGCAGGTCTGGCGTGCATTGCAAGCGAGCAAAGGAGCATTGAATTGACTTCGCTAACGCATTGGCGAGTACGGTCTTTCCAACACCCGGCACGTCTTCGATCAGCACGTGGCCGCGTGCAAGTAGACTGATGATGACGCGATCGACCGCCGCTGTGTTCCCCATGTACACCGAGGTAATGTTCTTTCGCAGTCTTTGGATGGCGTCAGTGCCGTTGTTCATAGGAAAAATCGGGATGTGAGTATATCAGCCCGGGGATCAAAACATGGATTCTTCTGACGATCCCGTCCGTATCAGCCAATCATGCCAGCAGACGCTTCGTTGATCAGAGCTTACTATACCACCAGATGACCCGTCCCATCGAGCCGGAATCGGCTCACGAGCATCAAGGTCTGGAAGGCGCAGTGGTCGCCGCACCCGTGCATTGCTGCGGCTGCACATATGACTTGCGCGGCCTCTCGGCTGAAAGTCGCTGCCCGGAATGCGGGCTGGACATCTATATCACATTGCAACGATTGGTTGATCCCACAGCCGCGAACATGCCGAAACTGGCTGACCCGATTGGTGTGGGGAATGCCATGTTGTGGTTGACAATATGTAGCTTCACTGCGCTGTTGCTGCTTTGTGTGCAGACCGTTGGGGTCTGGCTCGAATTGGTGCATCCAAGGCACGTCGGGGCCTGGGGTTATGCTGCGGCTCATGATTCGACGTTGTTCGCTGCAACAATTGGTCTGCTGGCAATGTGGTCGGTCTTCAAGTTCAAGCCGCCACGAAAGCAGCCGGCCGCCATTGCTGTGCGCCTTGATGTCTGGACACTGGGCATCGGCATTGCGATCTGGTCTATCTTGACCCTTGCACTCTGGCAACGCGAGCGGCACTGGTCGTTTGCTGCTGTAGATGAGGATGATGTGGTGGTGATTCGCGCTCTGTTGCACATTCTTATGGCATTGGCAGGGGTACTGATATGGATTGGCATGCGTCGGGTGTTGCGAACCATCGGTATTCGCAGTCGCGCTTACCGCCGCGCACATGGTGGCCGCCAACGCATTCGCCCGATGATCGCTGCGACGCTCGGCATTGTGCTTGGCAGCGCGATTCGATTGTTGGATGTGTACCAAGTATCAGAGGGACTTGAACTGCTCGGATCAATCCTCATCTGGGTATCCATGCTCATGCTGCTGATCGGGGCAGGGTATCTTGCGATCAACGCAGTATGGATTCGTCATGCCCTGCGGAATCCGCCGCCGCGGCTGGGCGATCTGCTGATCATCCAGCAATGACCTCACCAGGCCGGCCTGCCAGCTTGGCAGGTTCACCCTGGCTCGGCAGGGGAGACTGTCAGCCGCGAGACAGGCCAACTTGGATCAAACTGGTGCGAAACAAGGTGAAAACCACTGATAAAGTGCGGTGATCCAGTGTTTTGCGACTGTGTTTCGAATGGCGCAGCGTTTGAAGTGGCTCAATGTGCATCTTGAGATGCGCTGAATGTTGTGTGACATCGCGTCCACGTTGTCATCCGCGTGGCGTACGCCAAACCTGATTTTTTGGACATTGAGGAGAACCCACTCATGGCCGTGAAGGAACTGTCCTTCGACACTGACGCTCGCAAATCGCTGCTAGCCGGTGTCGAGAAACTCGCAGCCGCCGTCAAATCCACCCTTGGACCGCGAGGCCGCAGCGCCGTCATTGACAAGTCCTGGGGTGGGCCGACCGTCACCAAGGACGGCGTGACCGTTGCTGAGGAAATCGAACTGCGTGACAAAGTTGAAAACATGGGGGCGCAGCTCGTCAAAGAAGCCGCCTCCAAGACTTCGGACGATGCAGGCGACGGCACCACAACCGCCACGGTCATCGCCGAAGCGCTTTTCAAGGCCGGACTGAAGCATATTGCCGCCGGTGTTGACGCCAATGCACTGGTTCGTGGTATGCACAAGGCCGTACACGCCGTCACCGAAGACATCAGCTCAATGGCCAAGCCGGTCTCGAGCGTCAACGGCGGCATCGCCTCCGTGGCGGCCATCTCGGCCAACAATGATCAGACGATCGGAAAGATCATGGCTGAGGCATTTGAAAAGGTCGGTAAGGATGGCGTCATTACCGTGGAAGAAGGCAAGGGTCTTGATACCTACGTTGATGTCGTCGAAGGCATGCAGTTCGACCGCGGCTACCTCAGCCCCAACTTCGTCACGAACGCTGACGAAATGACGGTCGAACTCTCCAAGCCGCTGATCCTCATTCACGAAGACAAGATCGACAATCTGCAGAAGCTCGTGCCGTTCCTTGAGAAGGTCATGGAAACCAAGAAGCCGCTGCTGATTATCGCAGAAGACATTACTGGCGAAGCGCTATCCACACTCGTGATTAACAAACTACGCGGTGTGCTCAACGTCGCAGCCGTCAAGGCGCCGGGATATGGCGATCGTCGCAAGGCAATGCTGCAAGATCTGGCGGTGCTGACCGGTGCGGAGCCGATCATGAAGGACCTTGGCCTCGAACTGGACAAGATCACCACCAAGCAGCTTGGGTTGGCCAAGAAGGTGACGATCACGTCCGACAACACCACAATCGTCGAAGGCGCTGGCTCCACCAAGGACATTCAGTCCCGCATTGAGCAGATTCGCCACGATATTGAACGCAGCGACAGCGACTACGACCGTGAGAAGCTCCAGGAACGCCTGGCCAAGCTGGCAGGTGGGGTGGCGCAGATCAACGTCGGTGCTGGCAGCGAAGCTGAACTGAAAGAGAAAAAGGCCCGTGTTGAAGACGCGCTGCACGCAACTCGCGCAGCCGTGGAAGAAGGCATCGTGCCCGGCGGTGGCGTGAGCTTCGTCCGAGCAATGGCCTCCCTTGAGAAGGTCCGCAAGTCACTCCGTGGGGATGAGAAGTTCGGTGCTGACCTTGTCGGTGAGGCATTGCCCGTGCCGATGCGCACCATTGCAGATAACGCTGGTGAAAAGGGCACCGTCGTCGTCTCCAAGGTCCGTGAGAACAAGTCCGCTTCATACGGCTTCAACGCTCTGACGTTGACCTATGGCGATCTGATCAAGGATGGCGTCATCACGCCCGCTAAGGTTGATCGCACCGCACTTCAAAATGCTTCCTCCGTCGCAGCCATGCTCCTGACTGCTGACTGCATCGTGACCGAGGCCGACTCGGATGATGACGACGCTGCTGGTGGCGCGCCGGGCATGGACGGTATGGGAGGCATGGGCGGAATGGGCGGCGGCATGCCAGGCATGGGAGGCATGGGAGGCGGCATGCCCGGTATGGGCGGCATGGGCTTCTAAACGGAACTCAACTGGTCAGCGAAATGCGGGCCATCTACACGAACTTGCTCCATCGGAGATCAAAACAATGTCAGTCAAGCCCCTCGAAGATCGTATCGTCATCAAACCGATTGAACCGGAGACCAAGACCAAGTCTGGTATCTACCTTCCCGAATCCGCCAAGGAGCGGCCCATGCAGGGCAAGGTGGTGTCCACTGGACCCGGGAAGTTGCTGGACAACGGGAAGCGTTCCACGCCGACCGTCAAAAAGGGTGACACAGTGCTCTTCGGTAAGTACGCCGGAACGGAAATCGAAATCAAGAGCACCAAGCACATGATCCTTCGGGAGAGTGAACTGCTCGGTGTGATTGAGGGTTGAGAATAGCAATACCCTGGGCTGTGACGCCCGCCGCTTTGCGGATTAGCGTCTCTGCCTCGACTTGAAACTGACCGCTGAAAGCTACTACCTATGTCCACAAAACAAATGAAATTCGACACCGCCGCTCAGCTTGAGTTCAAGCACGGCGTTGAACAAATCGCAAAGGCCGTTGCTGTCACCATGGGACCGACCGGCCGCAACGTCATCATCCAGAAATCCTTTGGCGGTCCTGGTGTGACCAAGGATGGCGTGTCCGTCTCCAAGGAAGTTGATCTGCCGCAACCGTTTGAAAACATGGGCGCGAAGATGGTCAACGAGGTCGCCAAGAAGACCGCTGATATCGCTGGTGATGGAACCACAGCCGCCATCGTGCTCGCCCGCGCCATCTACAACGAGGGCCTTCGACACACCACCATTGGTGCCAACGCCGCAGCGGTGCAGCGAGGAATCAATGATGCTGCCCGTGTTGCCGGTGAGGCCGTTGAAGCGCTCGCCGTCAAGTGCAAGGGCAAGGACGACTACAAAAAGGTCGCCACCGTCTCCGCCAACCACGATGTGGAGATCGGCGAGATCATCGCAGAGGCGATCAACAAGGTCGGTGCTGAAGGTGTCGTCGAGGTCGAGGAAGGCAAAACCGCTGAGATGAGCTTGGAGTACGTCGAAGGCATGGCGTTCGACAAGGGCTACCTCAGTCCTTACTTCATGACCGACCCGAAGAAGGCCGAGTGCGTGCTTGAGGATGCCAACATTCTCATCCACGAAAAGAAGATTTCCAACCTCGCGGACCTGCTTCCGCTGCTCAACAAGGTCGCATCATCCAGCAAGCCGCTGTTGATCATCGCTGAGGACATTGAGAACGAAGCGCTCGCCGCGCTGGTCGTCAACCGCCTGCGTGGTGTGCTGAATGTCTGTGCAGTAAAAGCTCCCGGCTTTGGTGATCGCCGCAAGGCGATGCTCGGCGATATTGCCGCGCTTACTGGTGGCACGTTTTTCTCCGAAGACCTCGGCCGGTCGCTGGAGGACATCGAACTCAATGAACTCGGCAGCGCCAAAAAGATCGTCGTCACGAAGGACGGCACCACTATTGTCAAGGGTGCTGGCAAGAAGAAGGACATCGAGACGCGCGTGAACCAGATTCGCACGCAGATTGAACGTTCGACCAGTGACTATGACCGCGAGAAACTTCAGGAGCGTCTCGCCAAGTTGACCGGCGGTGTCGCGATCATCAATGTCGGCGCACCGACCGAAGTGGCCATGAAAGAACGCAAGGACCGCGTGGATGATGCACTGGCTGCGACTCGTGCGGCTGCAAAGGAGGGCTATGTCCCCGGCGGCGGTGTCGCGTGCCTGCGTGCCATTGACGCGGTTCTCGAAGGTCGAAAGAAGGCCAAGGGCGATGAGAAGCTCGGCTTCGACATCATCGCTGCCGCATTGGAAGCTCCTGCATTCCAGATCGCCACCAACGCCGGACACGATGGCGATGTGGTCGTCGAAAAGGTTCGTGAAGGCAAGCCCGCCAGCTTCGGCTTCAATGCCGCGACAGGTGAGTATCAGGATCTCGTCAAAGCCGGCATCGTCGACCCCGCGCTGGTCATTCGCACCGCGCTGCAGAACGCTGCCTCCGTCTCTGGCTTGATGCTGACGACGGACGTGACGGTGACTGAACTGAAGGACGATGATGATCCGATCGAGGATGCCGTAAGCTGAGTATGCATGGCGTCCGTCAATAGATTTGCCAAAGCCCAGGCACTGCAATGCCTGGGCTTTCGGCGCAATTTTCAAGTACCGTTTTCGTCATGCCCACAACACGCGACTATTACGAAGTGCTCGGCGTTGAGAAGAGCGCATCGGGTGACGAGATCAAGCGAGCGTATCGCCGTCTGGCAATGAAGCACCACCCGGATCGGAATCCGGGCGATGCCCAAGCGGAAGCGGCATTCAAGGAATGCGCTGAGGCCTACGAGGTGCTGTCCAACAGCGAACGCCGCTCCGTGTATGACCGCTACGGCCACGCCGGCCTGCGTGGCACACCGGGGCATGACTTCAACTCCATGAATGTCGATGACATCTTCTCGATGTTCAACGACATCTTCGGCGGGGGCATGGGGGGCCAGCGTCGCGCCGGACGAGGCGTACCGCGCGGCTACGACCTGGAAACCGAAGTCGAGCTCACCTTGGAAGAAGTTCTCACCGGAACCGAGCGCGATGTCGAGTTCAAACGCCTCGACGTGTGCGAAACGTGCTCCGGCAGCGGAGCCAAACACGGCTCATCGCCCACTACGTGCTCCACATGCGCCGGGCAGGGCCAGGTCGCCCAAGCCGGCCTCGGCGGCATGTTCCGCATGGTCACCACGTGCCCGCATTGTCGTGGACGAGGCAAGGTTGTCACTGACAAGTGCAATGACTGTCGCGGCAATGGCCGCGTGTCCGTCAAGCGCAATTTGACCATCAAAATCCCTGCCGGGATTCACAGTGGTCAGGCCGTGCGAGTTGCAAGCGAAGGCGAACCGCCGCCGCAGGAAATGAGTCCGGAAGGCAAGGGTATCCGAGGTGATTTGCATGTGGTTGTCCGCGTACAGGATCACAAGCAGTTTGAGCGTGATGGAGATGATCTGCTCATCGCGCTGCCAACCGCATTCACACAGGCCGCGCTCGGTGCTGAAATCAACGTGCCGACGCTGACCGACCACACCACGCTGGACCTGCCGCCGGGTACTCAGCACGGCGCGCTGTTTCGCATCGAAGGCGAGGGTCTTCCGAACCTTCGCAGCGGCCGCCGTGGCGATCTGGTCGTCATTACCCAGCTTGTCGTGCCGCGCAAGCTCAACGATTCGCAGCGCGAACTGCTCGCTGAGTATGCCAAGTCTGAAAAGCTCGAAATCAAAGCCCAAAGCCCGTCGCTTTGGGCGAAAATCAAGGATGCCGTCAAAGGCGGCTGATCACGTGATTTATTTTCTCCGGGATAACCGCCATGGGAACGCACAAGACCCAATCTGAAACAGACCATGACCGTGACGATGAAGCTCAGGAGGAATCCCAAACTGAGCAGGAAGCGATCGAACTGAGCGAAGCCGCTGCTGAGCTGGTCAACCAGCTTGAAGTGGAGCGCGACGAGGCCATCGCCGCCCGCAAGCGTGCCTTAGCCGATTACCAGAACTTTCAACGACGTTCGCTTGAGAACGAACGGCAGGCCGGCCAGCAGGGGGCCACGCGCGTCGTGCGATCCGTACTCCCTGTGCTTGATCATTTTGACCTTGCGCTTGGGCAGAACGCACAAGACCTTACCGTAGAGCAGCTCATCGGCGGTGTGAAGATGGTTCGCGATGAACTCGTCAAGGCGCTTCAACTCAGCGGCCTGGAACGCATCGACCCGAAGCCCGGTGATGAATTTGATCCCAATCAGCATGAAGCCATGATGCGCCAGCCGGCGGAAGGAATCGATCCCAACCACGTGGTCGCCGTCATGCAAACGGGCTATCGCATCGGAGACCAGGTCCTGCGACCTGCCAAAGTTGCCATTGCGCCATCAGAAGAAGATTGATCACAGCAGCACCCAAGTACCTCACGCTTCCATACGCCAATGCCTACCTACGAATACATGTGTCTGGCCTGCGATCATGAGTTTGAACTCTTTCAGCAGATGTCAGACTCCGTCAAACGCAAGTGCCCCGAGTGCGGCAAACTCAAGCTGCGACGACTCATCGGCACAGGAGCAGGCGTGATTTTCAAAGGCGGCGGGTTCTACGAGACAGACTACCGCAGCGATTCGTACAAGAAAGCGGCTGAAGCCGAGAAGAAGTCTGCCGACGGCGGAGATTCGAACAAGGCATCTAAAGAATCGGCCTCAAGCAACGACAGCACTGCAAAAGACACCAAGAAGTCCGACGCAAAACCACCTGCCAAATCTGCCAAAGGCGACGCGGCAGAGTAACATCCGCCTTTCATGGATCACTTTTCCTATATCGGTGGCCAGCTTCACTGTGAGGCGACGCCCATGTCCGCGATCGCCGACTCCGTCGGCACGCCGTGCTACGTGTACTCGCGCGCGACGATCCTGCATCACTATGACCGCCTCGCAGACGCGTTCAGTTCGCTCAACCCGCTGATCTGCTATTCAATCAAGAGCTGCAGCAACCTGGCGATTATCAAGCTGCTCAAAGACCGCGGCGCGGGGATGGATCTGGTCAGTGGCGGTGAATTGTTTCGAGCTATGCAGGCCGGGGTCGATCCCGCCAATTGCGTGTACGCCGGGGTTGGTAAGACCGATGTGGAGATTCGCCAATCGCTGCAAGCGGGTGTGGGGTGGTTCAACGTGGAATCCGAAGCGGAGTTTGAGAACATCGCGGAAATCGCCCGCGAGTTGAACATCCCCTGCAAAGTCGCGCTTCGAATCAACCCGGATGTTGATCCGAAGACACATCGCTATACGACAACGGGCAAGAAGGAATCCAAATTCGGCGTGGATATTGACCGGGCTCGAGCGTTCTTTCGAACGTACGGCCACGATGATCTTTGCAAACTCACCGGCATCCACCTGCACCTTGGTTCACCGATCTACACCGCTGAGCCGTATGTTTCTGCAATCACCAAGGTGCTGGGCTTGATTGATCAACTCGCTGCGGATGCAGCCAATCCGGTCACCATTGACATGCTTGACCTCGGTGGGGGGTTTGGCGCGGATTACGAAACCGACCAGTCGCCGGCTGCGAGTGATTACGCTGGCGAAATCGTTCCATTGCTCAAGGCGCGTGTCGAGCAAGGATTGCAGATTGTCATAGAACCCGGTCGCAGCATCATGGCCAACGCCGGCGTGCTGTTGGTGCGCGTGCTGTACATGAAGACCTCTGGTGACAAGACATTTGCCATTTGCGATGGGGGGATGAATACGCTGATTCGGCCGTGCCATTACGACGCGTTTCATTTCATCTGGCCGACGAAGGTCGAATCCGCACACATCCCGCCCAGCAGAGCGAAGCAGATGGATCTTGAAGGATTGATCCCGATGGATGTGGTAGGCCCGATCTGCGAAACCGGTGACTTTTTTGGAATTGATCGCCCCTTGCCTCCACTGCAGCGCGGTGATCTTCTGACCGTATTTTCAGCAGGCGCGTACGGCATGGTCATGGCGAGCCGCTACAACTCTATGCCACTGCCTGCGGAGGTGTTGATCGATGATCAGACGGTGCATGTCATACGTCGTCGTGAGACGTATGATGATCTTGTTGCACACGAACGACATGGTGTGGGCACGCCAGCCGAGGTTGAACACGCACACGGAGTGAACACATGAAAGCAGCGCAAGTGATGTATGGTTACGCAGGGGTGCTGATCTTCTGCGGCGTACTGGCCTTCTCCATCGCGGCAGTGGGCGGCAATGTGCAGATCACTCCGTTGATTCCTGTGCTGATGGGCGCGATCATGATCGTCTGTGGGGTGATGGCAAACATGTACCACCGCAATCACAAAATCGGCATGATCGGCATTCATGTCGGACTGGTGCTGCCGCTCTTGTACGGGCTCATGTTTGCCC
>PWVT01000161.1 GCA_003562195.1 Phycisphaeraceae bacterium
CAGGCGTTCGATACTCTGCGAATCATCTTCGGCGTGCAACGCCCGGCGAAGAACCTGTACCTGGAGAAATGCAGCTTCGGCGGCCTGGTCGGAGCGAGCATCAACGCTTCGGAAGTGATCCAACGCGGCATCGAATCGCGATTCGCTCAGGGCAAGCTGGCCCGCAACCACCCGCCAGTGATTGATCGAGCGGATGTTGGTAAACTGCGACAGCATGATCTCCAGGCCATCATGCAACACGGACAGGGCTTGGGATTCTGTATCACGATGTGCTTCTGCTGCCAGCGCAACGCCGCGCTCAATCGAGCGTTCTGCTCCGCGAGTCGTGGGATGCTCGCGCGCGTGCACGATGTACTGCCTCGCTGCTTCAACACGCTGACCAGCCGCTTCGTATGCGCGGGCGAGTGTCGTCATGGCGAGCGGCCGGTCGGCTTCCCTGAGATCACGATCATCCAGCACCTGGTGCAGTGTGCTGATGGCCTGCCGCTGTGTGTCTGGATGACGCAGCATGGATGAGGCCTGAGCAATCACTGCGATCGGTGGCAGTGCATCGGGATCGGCGGCGGGATCAATCGCACGCGCAAGCCGATCAAAGACAAGTCCATGTCGCTGCGACTCGCTCAGCCCAAATCTCTCCTCCAACAGCGCCGTATAGGCCTCCACGGCAGCGGTGAGATCGGTGTGCTGCTGTATGCGAAACTGTGCATCGGCGACGATCAACCGAAAAAACAAATCCTCGCTGGAGTGATACTGCTGCGCAACGCGCCCCAGCTCGCGGCGAGGATTGCTGGCAATCAGTGCTGCGCCCATCTGCGCGCTGAATCGCAGCATGGGGTCGAGCGCATCACTGGCTGCCAGTTCACGCAGCGCCGTTCGGGCCTGTTCATGCTGACCGAGGTGTGCGCGGGCCAATGCTTCATACAGTCGCGCGTAGTCATTCAGCGGCGGGTGGAGCATTGCGTCGAGGCCATTCAGTGCGCGCGCTGCACGCCGTAGTTGTGCCTGTTGGGCGTCACCGGCCTGCATGTTGATCATGGCATCAAGGTAAGATGCAATGCCGAGGAAAAACGGAATGCGACGATCGCGATGCTGCTCGACGAGTGTGCGGCGTTGCAATTGCATACTGATGTTCTCAGCAAAGCCGGGTGTGGCTTCAAGCTCCAGTATCGCACGTTCGATGGCGGCCTCGGCTGCGGACGCGTACTCAAGCATTATGGCCGTGCCGCGTTGGGCTCGTTCCTGCTGATGAGGTGTGGGCAAGCCGAAGTGGGCGATCAGCCAGGCCCCATCGATGGGCAGCAGTTCGAAAAACACATCCGCTGCCTGCTCAGCCATCCAGCGTGCCGCGTGTTCGCTGTCAGCGTTTTCGTGAATGAGCGCATCGCGGCGGGTGAGCATTCGCTGGACAATCGCTTCGCGCTGTTCAGGGTCAAGGCCCTGTTCGCGCAAGCGCATGCGCGCCAGGGCAAGTTCGTATTCCACTTCAGTTGCCGCATCCTGCGGCGGGTGCTGCGCCATGTAATGTTCAAGCACTTCCGGAAGATGCAATTCACCCAAGCCGCGAAGGTAGCGGTCTTCATCGAAGAGCTCATCCAGTGACTGCCCATTGGCCGTTGCGCCAAGTGCAAGCACGCACATGCTGACCCAACGTGCTCCAAATCGTCCTGGCATCATGATGTCGGCTCCGCGAACGTGACATTCGTGAACTCCGCGCGGGCGGCTGCGTTGAACGCATCAATCACATGTTCCCAGCGCGTGGCGGATGTCGGCTCGATGATGATCGGATGATCCGGCGTGAAGAGTCCACCGGGGGCTTGCGGTGTGAGCTTCCGCTGTTGGAGAAACTCGTACAACTCCTGTGCATCATTCGGCTGGGGATACGGGCCATCAATGTGCAGGCGGTAGGGCTGTTGCGGTATGCCTGTTGAGATGACCGCGATGCGAAGCGGTTCTTCATCCAACTGGAAGGGGTCAACAACCTCTGCATGGCCACGTTGGGGAAGGTCCAGGCGATAGATCTCCTCGCCGAGTTTGAAGTTCGTGACGGAGAGAAAGTAAATCAGCAGGAGAAAGACCACATCGATCATTGCGGTCACGTTCAGACCGATGCGCGGCCGGGGTGGACGCCGCGTGCGGTGCTGAGGAAGCTGATCGCGTTGTTCTGCTTCACGATACCGCATCGGTCAGTTCTCTCGCACCACGACCAGGTTCACCCGCGCGACGGCATCGGCCCTGCCGCTTTGTCGAGCTGCGTCGGTGATGGCCTGCATCACCGGTTCGACCCATTGATACTGCGTGTTGCGGTCAGCCCGCAGGTTGATTCGCAGATTGGGATTGGCACTGTACAACTCAGTCACGCGTTGCTGCAGACCCGCGATGCCGATTTCATCAGCAGGAAACTCGCGCGCACCCACGCGATACCCAGCCGCACGGCCATCGGGTCCGGGCATGATGTTGATGACAGTGCGCGATTCCTCGCCACTGGTATGTGATGCCGCATGCAGTGGGCGCGGCAGGTCCATGTCCACGTGCTCGACTTCGACAATCTGTGAGACGAGCACAAAGAACACAATGAGTAGAAACGTCACGTCGATCATCGGCGTGAGATTCGCCTGCACATCAGCATTGCCGCGTTTGTAGATGGTGCTCATGACGGACGAAATCAGCTTGCGGCGATCAGCGATCGGGAATTGGCATGGCATGCAGAACACCTGATGCCTTGATGCCTCGGTTCCTTCCTTCTCATCCTTCCACTCCTTGCTCTTTCGCTTTCGCTCGTTGTGGACGGAACTGGTTGAGGATTTCTTCCGCTGCGATCGTGGCTTCGGTGGTCAGCTCGTCGATCTTGTTGCGAATAATGGCATAACCAGCCAGCGCGGGAATGGCGACGACAAGGCCCCAGAATGTGGTGGTCAGCGCGGTGCCGATGCCGCCAGCGAGTTGGACAGGGTCAGCATCGCCGCCACTGGCAACGATCGCACCAAAGGCGAGGATCATCCCGTACACCGTGCCGAACAGGCCGATCATCGGACTGACCTGGCCGAGGATGTTGAGGTACTCAATTTGCCGCAGACGCCGTGTGGTAAGTTCATCGGCGGTCTGTTCGAGGTTTCGAATGACGGCTGAGAAGCCGTGATTGGCTTCACGCAATCCTGCATGCATCACCTGGCTGAAGTAGCTTTCATCCGCACGAGTCAGTTCAAGCGCTTCACGAAACTTGCCAGCGTGCATCATGGAACGCACTTCATCCATCACGCCCTGGGGCACGATGCTCTTGCGCTGATTGGTCAGCGCCATCATACCGATCAGGCCTATGCTGGCTGCCGAGAGCGTGAGAAGGAACCAAATGATGATGCTGCCGAGGATTTCCACGGATGTTTCGCCGCGGGCATCAGTGCGGTTGGAGATAAAAAACTGCCGGGCGAAACTTTCGC
>PWVT01000181.1 GCA_003562195.1 Phycisphaeraceae bacterium
TCCGGAGGCGATTCTACTCGGGCGGCCAGGGGCTGCTCCTGGAACTCCGGGGTTAAGAAGGGAAACCCCGCCAGGCCGGGGCCTGGAGAAGACAGCCCCTGACCATGAATCATGGAACTCTTCCCTTGATGGCTGTCTCGGTTGCTCTCCGGGCCTCTTCCTCAGATAACCCTTGACCCAGGAAGTATTCTGT
Organism: Phycisphaeraceae bacterium; assembly: GCA_003562195.1. Classification (GTDB taxonomy): domain Bacteria; phylum Planctomycetota; class Phycisphaerae; order Phycisphaerales; family SM1A02; genus PWVT01. The sequence goes on from PWVT01000181.1 coordinate 194, forward strand.
CATCAACTTCCGCAGTTCACCCCTGGCTTCAGACGGAGGAACTCGCCCCAGTGACCGGAGACCAGTCCGGAAGGCCTCCCTCTTCTCCGGCGGAAGCTCCGCCAGAATCTGCTCGGCCACCTGGTCGCCGACCCCTTCTGTCAGGGCAACCTCAGACACAGAATCCATCCGTGTCTCGCTCCCATCCAGAATCAGGTCACCCCATCGTGGCTCCCTCTCCCCTTTGAACACGAGCCGGTCTCCCCGCAGAACAAACACTTTCAACTTCAGTTTCATGTCACACCTCCTATTGCAGCGAACTTTCAGTTCTCTGACTTCGTTCGTGATTTCTTAGTCTGTAAAGCTGGCTTGGCGACATAAAGGCGACAGACCATTTCTGTAACTTCTGTGCACCTGTTCTCATTCTGTTCTCTATCTCCTTCTCCCTCTCCCCTCCGTCTCCCTCTCCTTCTCCCCTCCTTCTCCTTCTCCCTGTAACCTTGGCATGTAACTTTCGGCTGTAACTCCTAGTTGTCACTCTCCCATTCGTCTATATCAGCAAGTGGGCCATTCTTGACTCTGCCGTCTCCCTTCTGGCCCTTTCGATACGGCTTTTGCCTCTCGTATTCGCTCTGATACTTCGCCCAGTTGCATATCTGAATGCAGCCCCGTTCGGTGACGATTATCCGCTCGGTCTCAACGAGCCGAGCCTTCGCCGCTTGCCACAACGCGGGCTCGACACCCAGAATCGCCGCAAGCTGCTCGTCGGTCAGGCCGACTCCGCCAGGGAGAGCCACTCTCCCAGTATCGCCGTACACCCCAGTGGCCGCCAGACAAAGAAGGTCGGCCCACAAGCCACGCAACTCAGCGGTCTCTTCCCTGAGAGTCCCAGTGAGCCAGGGCTCCGCGAATATCTTGACCCATGTCCTAGTGCCCACTCGTGGCCTCCGCGTCGCTCGGCTCGGCAGCCCCTTCCGAATCGAGCATTCTTAGGACGGCTCTCCGGCTGAGTAGCAGCCGTTTCCCGAGCCGTAAGACTGGGACACCGAGTTCACCCCTGGCCGCCAGGCTGTAAACCGTGTTCCTTGACAGCCCCGAGACCTCCGAGAACTCCCTGAGCGACATTGTCAGGCGACCGTCACCCTTCGTTGGCATCACACACCTCTGCGAAGTCCGGCCAGATTTGCTCCTCTGCAATCCCCAGTGCCTGTGCTATTCGTAGGCGTACACCAAGGGTCGGAACGTAGCCGTATCGTTCAACGAGACAGATGGTTGCTATGCTGACACCCGCCTCAACCTGAATCTCCTGCTGAGTCACTCCCAGTTTCCGCCTCCATTCCTTGAGATGGTTTGGCCGACGCATTTTCACCTCCCTCTTGACAGAATCCTTCATCTTCTTTTATAATTGTAGAGACTAAGACCCGCATACGATAGGCTTAAATAGCTAGAAGGAAATACCAAAGAGACAAAGGGAGGCAATATGTCGAGAGGCCCGAGAATAAAAGACTGGGTTAAGTGGTACATACGGGAACAGGCACTGAGGAATCGAGCCGAGCCTCGTGACCTCGTCGCTGAGCGAATAGAAGAGTACCTCGCAGACAAAGAGCCAGTGAGCCATGACACGTTGCTGAAGATGATTTCGAGTGCTCGTAATAGTAACGACCCTGAAGATAAGCCATGGAGCGTGTCGGCCATAGCTGATTCCGACATAGCACCCTCTGCGTTGCCTATCGTGATGAACGCATGGGCGAAGGGAGTCATCGAAGATGCTCCTATCAGCATAAGACAGGCCAAGTGGGTCGCCCGCCTCTCTTCCATCTACGATGGTAAGACCCACACATCGCTAGAGTGGCTCATCGTGAAGGCCTCTGAGTATGCCAATAGAGAGAAGGCAATCAAGGCGGTAGGAACTTATCCGGCTCGGCCCCAAGATATGCACTGGCTGTGGTTCTGCGACGCTCTCCTGTACCTTGACGCGAGAGACAAAGACATTGACGTGGCCAAACGCCTCATGGCGAAGTTTGGCATTCTATATGAGAACAAAGGAGGTACGAAATGAGAGGAAGCATACGAGAGAAGAGCAAGGGCAGTTGGCAACTCATAGTTGACACTGGCAAGGGGCCAGACGGCAGACGGCTGAGGCATTTCGAGACGGTCAGGGGCAAGAAGGCCGATGCTAACAGGCGGCTGACCGAGCTACTGGCGAACCTGGACAAGGGCATATACACTCCCCCAGGTAAGCTGACAGTCGGGGAGCATCTGCAGAACTGGCTCTCGGGCTATGTCCGAACGAACTGCTCACCTCGGACACTGGACGGCTATACAGCCATCATAGAGAATCACCTGACCCCGAACCTCGGTCACCTCTTGCTGAAACAGCTTCAGCCCCAGGCGATACAGGCTTACTACGGGAAGGCATGCGAGAAGCTGTCAGCCCGCACGGTTCACCACCAACACCGGATACTCTCTCAGTCACTGAAGCATGCGGTTCGCCAGGGCCTACTCGGGCGAAACCCCGCCGAGCTAGTTGACCCGCCCAGGCCCAGGCCGAAGCAAATGAGAAGTCTGAGCCCGGAAGAGGTTGAGTGCCTGTTAGACGCAGCGTTCGACAATCGGTTCTATCCGGTGATCTACATGGCCCTGAGCAGCGGGTTGAGACAAGCTGAACTGCTCGGGCTGAGATGGCGAGACATTAACCTGGAGAGAGGCTCAATGTCGGTCAACCGTGTCCTATACAAGAGAAGAGGCGTCTGCGAGTTCAAAGAGCCGAAGACGGCCCGCAGCCGCCGCCTGGTAAGCATGACCCCGAAGCTGGCCGCCTATCTCAGAGAGTACAAGGGCGAACGGGAATCATGGAATCTACACCTGGGCAGACTATTGCACATTGACGACCTAGTCTTCGCCGGTGACGAAGGGGAGCCGCTTGACCCTGGGGTGCTGAGCCACAACTTCGCCCGGATAGCTAAGCGAGCGGGCCTGGCGAACGTCCGCTTTCACGACCTTCGACACACCTTCGCCAGTCTCATGCTACTGAGAGGGGCCAAGCCGAAGGTCATCTCTGAAGCTCTGGGCCATGCCAGCGTAGCGTTTACAATGGACGTCTATTCCCATATAATTGACGGCATGCAGGAAGAGGCGATGACACTACTCGATGCAGTTCTCCCCGCCGGGAGGGTTGCGGAAAAATCCGTCGCCAAATTGTCGCCTCAACCAGACATAACGTTGAGCGACGGGTGATTTTCACGTTCGATGCCA
>PWVT01000230.1 GCA_003562195.1 Phycisphaeraceae bacterium
GCGCGAGAAACTGCCTCAAGAAAATGCAGATTCGGACACTCGGCGACCTGCTTCGAATTTCCGAACCAGAGTTGCTCAGCTACAAGAACTTCGGTGAAACATCCCTCGTGGAGATCAAGGCCATGCTTGCCCAGAAGGGCCTGCGACTTGGCCAAGGCGTGGATGGAAGCCACAATCGTGCTCGCAAGGAAGTGTACGAACAGCTCAAAGGCAGGGCATCAGAGTCGGTGCTCAACAAGCCCATTTCCGTGCTCGATCTCTCCGTGCGTGCACGAAAGGCCCTCCAAATGCTCAACATTCAAAGCATCGGAGACCTCGCTACTCGAACCGAGGCGGAACTGATGGGTGTCAAGAACTTTGGTGCGACCAGTCTTGATGAAATCAAGGAAAAGCTCGGAAACTTCGGCTTGACACTGCGTACGCTTGACGAGTGATTGCACTCGTCATTTCTACGTGGAGCATCACACTGTATGTCTCGACGTTCTCACCCGGCCGAGGCACCTCCGAGACGTACCGGCATCAGTCGCCGGGCCATGATCGGTTTGCTGGCCGGTTCGGGGGCTGCGGCAGCGGCATCACTCTGGCTGTTGAGTCGAGTCTCACCTCCGCCGACCTCTCCCTCGCCCATCCCGCCTACTCCAGGCCCGGAGCCGCCAGGGCCTGAGCCACCACCATTTGCGCACCCACCAATTCCCGATCTCGAACCATTAGTTCGCGTTCGTGTCCTGCGCCTTCGCAGTGAAGACGATGATGTCCTACTTGGTGGCCAAGGTCAGTGGTTGCGCGTGACTCCCAACGGCCAACCAAAGATCGCTGGCCCTGCGCTGCGTGCTCCGCTTCGTGTGCGACTGGGTGCTTCCGGGTGGAATGTCAACGACCATCTCGGCTTCCGTTCACCGCTCGGTGGTGGAGAACCATTTTCAGTGAGTGCTGACGAAGCATCCGACGATGAATCAGATGCATCCACCATACGCATTGCCGGACGGACGTTTCCAGGATCACTGCGTTTCGTCGCACGTACCAACATCGCGCCCGGTGCATTTGATGTCGTCAATGATGTCGCGTTGGAGGAATATCTCCCCGGCGTCGTATCAAAGGAACTCTACAACCACTGGCATGAGGAGACTCACGCAGCTCAAGCCATCGCCGCACGTAGCTTTGCCTGCTCAGAACATGCGTACTTTCGAAATCGCCGGCACTTTGACCTGACAGATGGTCAATCGTCCCAGGTCTACTCAGGCGCAACGGATCACGGTCGATCGATTGACGCTGTAGCTGCAACGCGCGGCGAAGTGCTGGCCTACAACAGCCTGATTGTGCCCGGGTACTACTCCAGTTGTTGTGGCGGGGTTGCTGCGGCTGCTCCAGACGCGATTGGCCCAAACCCCATCAACTCAATTTCACCACTGCGTGGACAGTCCGAACCAGACCTGTGCACAGTGGCCCCGGTATGCACTTGGCGAACGCAGCGGCCGATTGAAATGACCACCCAGAGAATCGTTGCATGGGCGAAACAGCGTGGACATGAAGCTGCATCACGCCTCGAAGAGCTCTTCACCTTTGAGCCAAGTGCACGGAATGAACACGGCCGCCCGACACACTACGTGTTGACGGATATTTACGGTTACAGCGTTGAGCTTCCTGCCGAACGTGTTCGACAAGCGTTGAACTATGCCGAACCCGGCTTGTACAGACCACCACGACTTGCGAGATCATCACACTTTACTGTCACTACTGCCGGCGATGACTTCCTCTTCGAGGGCACCGGTTTCGGCCATGGCGTTGGCATGTGCCAGCATGGTGCACAGATTCGCGCTCAAAACGGTGCAAACCATCGCGAGATTCTTCAATGGTACTATCCCGATGTGGAAATCGTCAGGGCGTATGCGTAATGCAACAGGCCTGAGTCGAATGCACACAATGCACCGCCTATGGTGACCCCGGAGCCAGATATATGCCCCCAATTACATCCGCAGTGTTTCCTAGCACCATCTGTCTTGTGGTTTCAGGGTGCACGATCCCCGGACACACCGCGCAGATCGATCCTTCACCGCCATCGGAACCATTGGCGGTGACCATCGCCAGCGACAACCACATTCCGCTGGCCGGCGAACTCATCAAAACTCTACGGGTAAGTGCTGTGTACAACGACTCACACATCCAAATCCGCTATGAGTTTCCAACGGACAATCCCTGTTGGTATCACCAATACCTGGTGTATGAAGATGGTCAGTGGACGCGATACGGCGATGCCTCGAGCGGTCCCGATCCACATGGACTGTACGAAGATCGCATCTCCATGGCACTTGATCGTGGCAAAGTAGATGGATTCGCCGAATTTGGCGGGTACGTCACGATGCATCCTGGCGTGCGAAGCCGGAGCGATGCCATTGATCACGAACGCGTCATGGCTGAGTCGTTCTTTGCTGAAACGCTCAATGTGGATGATGTCCGCAAATTTCTTTCAGCATCACGTCATGATCCGGAGAATGCTCAATTGTGGCGAAACGTACGATCGCAGGAGCAACTTCGTGAATTACGCGAAGCAGGGGCATTTCTCGATACCTGGCAATGGCGGGCCCATCGAAGTAACCCGATCGGGTACGCGGACAATGGGTATGTGTTGGATTATCGCCACAGCGCCGAAGGACAAGGCATGTACACCGACAACTGGGATGATGACACGGACGCTCCGCTTTGGATGTTTGATCATGACACCGTCGGGAAACATGCGCTCAGAAAAGAAACTCTGCTGAGCGGCGGATATGACCAGGATGATGCCTATTTCATCGCCGAGTCCAACGCTGTGCCATTTGATCCTGATCATCAATGGCAAGATGGCGATGTGCTTCCACAGCGATTTTTGCGCGAACCAAGCTGTAGCCGCGGTGCGATTCGTGCCACCGGCCGTTGGAATGACGGGGCATGGCATGTGCGCGTCACACGCACACTCGATGCACCCAATGCCTTGGACAGTCACGCGCTGAAGTCCGGAGAAACGTACCATGTTCAGTTCGCTGTACACACCAATTCCACCGGTGCGCGCTGGCACTATGTGTCCATGCCTTTGACATTGGGCATGGAGCGCAGCGCTGATCTGATTGCAACACGCGTGTCTGAAGGCAAGTCGCTGGACGAGGCAGAATCCAGTTGGATCGAATTGCCCATTCATTACCCCGGCCAGGCAACGTGGCACGATTTCAATGGCGACGACCAGCGTCTGCGAATGTTGATGGAGCAGGCACGACGCGATCCGACACAGCGTGGTCCGATCGAAGCGTTAACACGTTATCTGGTGCATCTGGAGCTTCGTCAGCAGCATCGCGGCCACTGAGTCGTGGGTTGCCGCGCCTTTTCAATTTCTCAGGCATACCCTTGCAGCACGTATGCAAGACGACGCAACCACAACCACTGCCGACGGCGAAGAAACGTCGAAGTCACGCTGGAGAAATTTTGGGCCGACCGGCCTGTTGGCACTACTTTGGACTGTTGCACCTGCCGTTGCAGGGATCGTGCTCCTGACGTACCTCGGCGCGGTCTCCGAATGGCTGTTGGAGCGACCGGCTACTGGATTGACGATCTATGTAACAGTATTCGTCATTGCTGCCGGCTGCGGGCTGCTTCCCACCTATGCGCAAGCAATTGTCGGCGGCTGGGTGTTCGGGTTTCTCGTCGGGCTGCCTGCTGCACTACTCGGGTTCACCGGTGCAGCCATGCTGGGATATGCCATTGCGAGACTTGTCTCTGAAGACAAGATTGAGCAGCGCATCTCGGAAAATCGCAAGGCGCAGGCCATTCGCAATGCACTTGTCGGGCATGGTCCCATTCGGACGTTCTTCATTGTGGCCCTGCTGAGACTTCCACCGAACTCCCCATTCGCCCTGACCAATCTCGCGATGGCCAGCACTGGCGTGGCGATCATTCCATATGTCGCTGGAACCTTCTTCGGGATGATGCCTCGAACCGCCGTCGCGATCTTCTTCGCGGCAATCGCCTCACGCGATGCCAAGGACATTCAGGAGTTCATCGAAGAAGGTCACGGCCTGCCCATGCTCATCGCCGGCGCGGTGGTCATGTTCATCGTTCTCGGTATCATCGGTGTGATTGCCAATCAAGCCCTTGAGCGACTTGAGACGAACCAGGGCGATCAAAACAACGGCGATGCTCACGACTGATTCATTGCACTGGTTCCAACCGATACAGACCACCGTCGCTTTCATCCGTCAGCAGATACAGCAAACCATCAGGTCCTTGTTGCACATCTCGTACCCGGCCGATGGTTTCGTTCAGCAGTACCTCTTCATGTGCAATGTCGCGCCCGTTTAAGACCAGGCGGTGCAGTTGCTGTTGAACAAGCGAGCCGACGAAGAGGTTGCCTCGCCACTGTGAAAAGCGTTCACCGTCGTAATAGGCCATCCCTGACGGCGCGATGGCTTGCTCCCAGATATGAACGGGGCTCTCAATTCCCGGCGCGGTCCGTCCGACACCAATCATCTCATTAGTTGAATAATCACCCGCAGCCGCGACTACCGGCCAGCCATAATTTCTTCCAGCTTCGACGACATGCAGCAGATCGCCGCCACGCGGGCCGTGCTCAGCGGTCCACAATTCACCACTTTCAGGATGGAGCACCATGGCTTGGTTGTTGCGATGACCAAATGAATGAATCTCCGGCCGCAAGTTGCCAGGCGGCATGCCAATAAACGGATTCCCGGGATACACGCCGCCGTCTTCGTTCAAGCGAATCATTGACCCACCGGGATCGGTCAGGTCTTGCGATGGCCAGCGCAATCCACGATCACCAATAGAGAAGATCACCGAACCGTCACCGGGAAACACGATGCGCGAACCATAGTGCCGCCCCGGTCGATGGCGTGGCGATTGTGCGTAGAGCGTTTCACGATCAATCAACTCCGAGCTGTCGTCGCTCAACCGAGCGCGTCCAAGTGCAGTGCCAGTCGTGTACTCTTCATCGGGATACGCATCGTCATCGCCGGGACTGGAATAGGTGAAGTAAATCCAGCCGTTGCTTGCAACATCAGGGTGCGCAGCAACATCGAGCAGGCCCCCCTGCTGACCGCCTTCAGGAGCAGTCTTCTGGTCTTCCTCCGATTTGATCGGCGGAAGACCGTTGAGCGAAGTCACCGTTTCCTCCTCAAGATCAATCAAGAGCATGTTGCCCGGCCGTTCGGTAATCACCACCCGGCCGTCCGGCAACCACGTGACCCCCCAGGGATGATGCAGATCATGGACAAGCTGCACCACACGCAACTGGACTTCTTCCGTTTCGATGCGCTCTTCAACAACTCGGGGCTTCACACTGACACGGTCCTCAGGCGCATCATCCGCGCGAACGAGCGTTGCCCCGGAGTTTAGAAGAGAAACGCCAAGCATCATCGTGACGACAGTCGCAAAGTTGTTCATTCTTGATGACTCCTCGATTCGGTTGCCAGAACCATCGTTGCACAGCCGCGAAGCGCAGCATGTGAGCAATCGACCCCTAACACACGATCCTAGGCATCCGACTCGCCAACGATCTCCCGTAACGCATTGATGTGCGCTTTGTACGCAGCCCGCCCTGCTTTGGTCAGCAACAGCCAGACTCGCTGGCGCGTGTCGCGCGTGGCTTTGCGCTGCTCGACAAATCCTGCGTCGATCAGCACGCTGACGTGTTTGCTCAGGACCGATGCACTGACATCCAGCCGCTCCTGCACCAGTGAGAACTCCGCTTCATCGACCGCATCAAGCAAGGCGCAGATGCGAAGTCGATTCGGAGCGTGAATCGTTGGGTTGAAACCGATCGCTGAATCGCTGCTCATTGTGCTGAACGCTCCAGCGTGCGGCGGTGGTACATGGCAACGCAGAACACGAACACCACACACAATGCCGCCACGACATACCACACCCAGCGAAGACCGAAACTGCGGTGCAGCACAATCGCCAGGATCACCATCAACACCACCGGAACGACAAACGGCAGCGTCTGCGCAAAGGTGACCTTCGGCATGTACCGTCCGGCGCGGAGGCCCACTCCAGCCGCCGCCCCGACCGCAGCGGCCAGCACGACCGTCACGCCAATGGTCCAGAACGTGGGCAGCAACTGCGCCAGTGTGATGCCCACGAGGCAGACCCCCATAACCGGGAAATACCACCACGGCACCTGTATGGGCTGATTCTGGATTCCTGAGCGAATGCGATCCGCTTCATGAAGGGCAGCATCCGCTTGCTCGCGTGATGGCCTGCCTTGTCCGTTTCCGATTGATTCTTGAGTTTCCATGACGGAAACAGTATCGTCACTTTCCATGTTGTCAAGTGATGAGTTTCCATTTTGGAAAATAAAAATTCCGAGCTGGATCAAGGTGCTCGGAAACGTTCGATCCGCTCTATATACGAATTGGGCAGGCCGAGCCGCGTCGCTGCATTGAGAATGATCAGCAGGTAATCCTGATCCGGTTCGGGCGGGTCATCCTCGGGTATTGCAATGTAGGTGTGACAGTCATAACTCTCCCCCTGAGGCGTCGAGACCCGCAACGGCAATCGCTCGTACGCCTGTTCAATGGCATCGAGCTCGGCGAGATCGGTCTGGGTGAGCTCCCAGATCACGCCGTACACACACCCTCCATCTTCGCACGGGACGATGCTCGCTACCGCACCGGGGCGATAGGTGCCCTTGCGATTGAACACCAGCTCATACTGCTGTACGTACCCTGCACCGATCGATTTCGCTGCCGGACAGCGCATGCGCATCTGATCGCTGCACATGTTGGAGCCGTAGGCGAAATACAGGTGGGCCGTCTCGTGTTCAGTCATGCGGTGCTGCTTAGGTATTGTGGGAATTTGGTGCTCTGGAGATTGAGATACCAACAAAACGCCCAGCCGGTCTGAGTTTGTTTGAAAAAAATCGGGCAGCGCGATGTTTCGCGCTGCCCGGCATTGTGATCAATCAGTGAAGTGGGTCAAACTGCCGAAACGGGCTGCGGTTTCTCTTTCGCAGAAGGCATGTGCTGCTCGAGGTCGCTCAGGTCGATACCCAGCTTCGTCGCAACGCGCTTGCCGTAGTCTTCATCGCAACGGAAGAAGTGGCAGAGTTGCAACATCTGCACTTCCTTGCGGGCCTGCCCTAACACGCCAGCGATACGCGTCGTCAAGCGATCGCGATGGGCATCATCGAACATGCGGTACAGATTGCCCGGCTGGGTGTAATCATCGTGATCCTGCGTCGAGTCGTACCGATCCACGATGGCTTGGCCGATATCCCACGCGGGGTCGAGGTACGCCTCGTTGGGTTGCGGGGCTTCCTGACGCGTGTTCGGCCAGTAGTTCGGTGCGCTGCCATACGTCTCAGCCGTCGCGCCCTGACCATCACGCATGTAGTGCATGACCGGGCAGCGCGGCTTGTTGACCGGCACCTGGTGATGGTTCACACCAAGACGGTGCAGATGCGTGTCAGCGTAACTCATCAATCGTGCCTGGAGCATCTTGTCCGGCGAGGGACCGATGCCCGGAACCAGAGCGCTCGGCTTGAATGCTGCTTGCTCAACTTCCGCGTGGTAGTTTTCCGGGTTGCGGTTGAGTTCGAGCGTGCCGACATCGATGAGTGGGAAGTCGCCGTGCGGCCAGACCTTGGTCAGGTCAAACGGGTTCCACTGGAACTGGTCCGCCTGCTCCTGCGTCATCACCTGGATGCATACACGCCACTGCGGGAACTCGCCCTTTTCAATCGCATTGAACAGATCACGCTGGTGCGACTCACGATCCTCCGCGATCATCTTGCCCGCCTCATCATCCATCAAATTCTTGATGCCCTGCTTGGTCTTGAAGTGGAACTTGCACCACACGCGTTCGCCCTTGTCATTGAGGAGCGAGTAGGTATGGCTGCCGTAACCGTTCACATTTCGATACGACGCAGGGAGCCCGCGGTCGGAGAAGAGAATCGTCACCTGGTGCAGCGACTCGGGGCACTGACTCCAGAAGTCCCACTGCATGTCCATGTTGCGCAGGTTGGTCTTCGGGTCGCGTTTCTGCGTATGGATGAAGTTCTGGAACTTGTATGGATCACGCACGAAGAAGACCGGCGTGTTGTTGCCGACCATATCCCAGTTGCCTTCCTCGGTGTAGAACTTCAACGCAAAGCCGCGCACATCGCGCTCAGCATCTGCAGCGCCTTTTTCCCCAGCGACCGTGGAGAACCGCAGGAAACACTCGGTCTTCTTGCCGACCTTGCTGAACAGCGCTGCTTTGGTGTACTTGGAAACATCGTGCTCAACGGTGAACGTTCCGTACGCACCGGAACCCTTGGCATGAACCACGCGTTCCGGTATGCGCTCGCGATTGAAGTGCTGCATCTGCTCCAGAAGCTGCACATCCTGCATGAGAAGCGGGCCACGTGGCCCCGCGGTCATGGCGTGCTGGCGAGCGATTGGAGCACCGTTAGCGGTGGTGAGAATGGGACAACTCTTGTTTTTATCAGTCATATGGCTGGTTCTCCTTCCGAGAATAGTTCTAGGGAAGTTGACTGTAGCCCGTTCAACCCGCCATGGAAACTGCACACTTTCCGTATCCATTGCAAGCCCTCGACAAACGCCGAGCGCAGGCGGTTTACGTTGGCTGCTCATCACCTGCCAGCCACGCCTGCTCCTTCTGGCGGGCAAACTGACCAACGTACAGGTCGTGGTATCGGCCGCGTTCGGCCATCAGTTCCTCGTGCGTGCCATGCTCGACGATTCGGCCGCTGTCGATCACGAGGATGCGCGATGCGGCGCGAATTGTGGACAAGCGATGCGCGATCACGAACGAGATGCGGCCGTGCAGCACGCGATTGATGCCATCCTGGATCAACCGTTCGGTTTCCGTATCCACCGACGACGTGGCTTCATCGAGAATAAAGATCTGCGGATCAGCCAGCACTGCCCGCGCCAGCGACACCAATTGCCGCTGTCCGGTCGAGAGGCGGCTGCCCGCTTCGCCGACTTCAAACTCATAGCCATCATCCAGTTCATCGATGAACACATTGGCATTAACGAGCGTGGCTGCCTCTTCCACCTGCTCGTCGGTCGCATCCAGTCGCCCGTAGCGAATGTTCTCACGAATAGAGCCGGAGAACAGCACCGGCGATTGCAGCACGATGCCCAGATTCGACTGAAGCCAGTGCAAACTGCGCTGTCGATAGTCAGTGCCGTTGATGAGCACCTCGCCCTCACACGGCTCGTAAAAGCGTGCGAGCACGCTGGCGATGGTGCTCTTGCCGCCGCCGGTCGCGCCGACCAACGCGATCGTTTCGCCCGGCGTCACTGACAGATTGAACCGCTTCAGCACCGGCTCATCCGGCTTGTACCAGAACGAGACATCACGAAACTCAACGCGCTTTATCACCGCCGGCCCGCCATCCATCGCGACGTTCGGCTTGGCTTCCGCGATTGCAGTCGCCTCGATCTGCTTGACGACCTCCGGAGAGTCCTGAATCTCCGGCTCGGTGTCCAGCAGCGTTTGAATGCGCTCCGCCACGGCCTGCGCTGCCTGCAGATCAGTGAACCGGCGCGCAAGTTCTTCGATTGGCATATGAAACAACGCTGCGTACTGCATGAATGCGATGAGCACACCGAGCGTGAGCGTGCTGTCCGGGCCGAGGACATCCACCCCGCCGCGCCACAGCGCCAGGCCTACGCCCAGACTGCCGATGGTGATCACCAGCGGCAGGTAGATCGCGCTTTGCAGCGAGTTACGCATGCAGTGGCTGTGCATCGCACCGGAGAGTGACTGAAACTCATCGAGCGCCTCGCGTTCGCGCACGAGCGCCTTCGTGGTGCGCACACCAGTGATCGCTTCGTTGAAGTTCGCAGTGATCTGCGAGTTGGTGCGGCGCATGTTGCGCGAACTGTCGAGCAGTCGTCGCTGAAAGTACACGCTTGCGATGCTCAACGGCGGGACGATGACCAACACCGCCAGCGCAAGCTGCCAGTTCAACCAGAACATCGCAGCCGTGATGCCCAGCAGCAGGAGCGAACCCCACACCAGATCGAGCAGGAACCAGGGAATCAACGAAGACAGTTTGGTGACATCCGAGGTCAACCGCGTCACCAGCCATCCCACCGGCCGCACGTCGTAATACGAAAACGACAGCGCCTGCAATCGTGCAAATCCCTGTGTGCGTAGATCGTACGCAATCCCCGTCGCGGCCTGACCGGCCAGTTCAATGAACACCCAGATGCACACGCACAACGCCGCGCACAGCGTGAAATACAGGCCTATCAGACCCCACAGCCGCGGACCGACACCGTTCGCAACCGCTTCGTCGATCAGCCACGCTGTGGACAGTGGCAGCATCACATCCACGCCTGCGACTACCAGCCCCGCGATGCAAAGCCCGGCCAGTTGTCTCCAATAGGGCTTGGCATGACGCACCACACGACGCCACAGTCCGAGGTCGATCTGCCGAGAGAACTCTTCTTCCTGGAACGTCAACTCAGACACGCTGAACCCCTTCCTGCTCATCGCTCAATTCGCGGTCGCACTCTTCCGACGCTTCACGCTGGGCTGTCCACAAACGGCGATAGAGCCCCTCTGCCTGCAGCAGCTCCGCGTGCGTCCCTCGCTGGGCGATGGCGCCGTGATCCAGCACGATGATCTGATCAGCGTGCATGACGGTGGACACCCGGTGCGCGATAAGGATCGTGCTGTGGCGACCTTCGCGCTGATGAAGTGCATCGAGAATCATTGACTCCGTTTCCGTATCGACCGCACTGAGCGCATCATCGAGAATCAGCACAGCCGGATCGCGCAGCAGCGCCCGCGCGATCGCCACGCGCTGCCGCTGCCCACCCGAGAGTGTCACGCCGCGTTCACCGACAAGCGTGTCGTAGCCCTCCGCGAACTCGAGGATTGACTCGTGGATCGCAGCAATGGTCGTCGCTTCGATAATTTCATCATCATGCGCGCTCGGCCGGGACAATCGCAGGTTCTCGCGCAGCGTCTTGGAGTACAAAAACGGTTCCTGCATGACCACCGACATCTGCGAACGAACAAACTTCCGGTCCATCGCGCAGATGTCATGGCCATCGAATCGAATCGTGCCGTGGTCATGGTCGTACAGTCGCAGCAGCAGGTTGATGATGGTGCTCTTGCCGGAGCCGGACGGGCCAAGGATCGCCAGTGATGTCCCGGCCGGCACGGTGAACGACACATCCCGCAGCACCGGCGATTGCTCACCATGTGAAAATTCAACATGATCGAACACGATCTCACCCTGCATCGCGGACGGATGGCTGCTGAGCGTTGTCTCGCTGCTTTCGCGCGGTTCGTGCAGAATCTCGTCAATGCGGCTCAGCGCGACTTGCGCCTTGCCCAGGTCCGTGAGGATCCGCCCCATCTGCCGCATCGGCCAGATGAACATCGACACCGCTGTAATAAAATAGAAGTACGCACCGACCTGCAGCGTGCCCATCGCCAGCCAGTACGCACCGGCACCGACCACCAGCGTCTTCTGCGCCAGGCACATCAGATCACTTGACGACCAGTACCACGCCAGCAACCGGTACAACCGATAGTCCAGCCCGCGATGTGTGTCGTTGACCGCCTGGAACTTGTCCTGCTCGTGTTCCTGTCGCGCAAAGGCACGCACCACCCGGATGCCTGCAAGATTTTCCTGAATGCGCGCGGTCATCGCCGCCTCGGCTTCATCCGTCTTGCGGAACGTCACCTTCACGCGCAGAAAGAAAAACACCGAGAACGCTACGATGATCGGCAGCAGCACCACGGATACGATCGTCATGCGCACGTCGATCATCAGCATCAACGGGATCGGGACGATCATCATGATCAGCGCGCGGCCGATCTCAACCACATGGCTGCTGAGAAAGGTGCGAATCGTTTCGACATCCGATGTGCTTCGCTGAATCAGATCGCCGGTTTCTGCACGGTCGAAGTAGCGAACAGGCAGATGCTGAAGATGATCGAACACACGATCGCGCAGACGGCGGATGATCGCCTCGCATGCCTGGGCGGACCAGCGGCCGCGCAGGTAGGTGAATATGCCTGCAATGGCGGTGAGCCCAAGCACCAACAATCCCGGCCACCACAAGTTGCTGCGTAAGTACTCGACGCCGCCGAGCGTTTCGACCGCCCACAGCGTGAAGTTGGACGCCTGCTCACGATCGCCGCTGAGCACGCCGTCGATAACGATCTGCGGCACCACCGGTGCGAGGTACAGGAAACACGACGCGATGACCAACGCGACAATGGCTAACCCATAGCGCAGCCGCTGACCTTCCATCAGTTGCCAGATCGCCCGAATTTGTGATGCCATGTTGGTCATCGTGGTACGTTGATCCTTCAATGCGTTTCTACTCAGAAAAAAACCCGCTCGAAATTCGAGCGGGCGTCATCGATCCGTGCATTGAATTCATGCGCAGCGACTACCCGCTCAAGCGTACTTTCTCCGACACATTCGTCGGCAGGACATAAATGGGGGTCATCAATACGCGCATAGCTGGCTCCAGTTGAAGTTGGGAGTATAAAGCGCGTTCACCGTCGAGCAAGCCCGTTCACCATTTTTTTATCACCCTCATTTATTGATCCGCTTATTGGGAACTCGCTGCCGTGTCTTTCACCGCACAGCCACGGCCCTTGCCTCGGGCATCCACCACGCAGCCGCCCCACCCACACCTGCAAGCACGATCAACACGATTAGCAGCATCTGCACGGTGAATACATCTGCGATGACCCCCAGCCCCACCGCTGCGATCGTCACAATCCCAACAATGGTGTTCGACAACGCTACCCACGTCGGCCGGGCATCGCGGGGCGAAGCATCGATGATCCACGTTTTTCGCCCCAGGCGAATACCGCCGTGCGCCAAC